>JANXXC010000111.1 GCA_025350765.1 Holophagaceae bacterium
TCAGGATCTCTGACGAGAGCCGCATCCACGTTGTTCACAATGGGGCAGCGTGGGCATGAGAAAGTAAGCGCGCTTAACACCGTGGCCATGTGATTTTTTGCGGGTTCCATCAAAGGGCTGTGGAAGGGCGCGCTGACGGGGAGTTTCATCATCTTGCGCCCGCCGCGGGCTTTCGCGGCCTCCATGGCGGCTTCCACGGCCTCCCCGTGGCCCGCGATGACGATCTGGCCCGGGCCGTTGTAGTTAGCCGGGACGACAATTTTTCCACTCGCCGTGGAAGCCTCAAGGCAAGCCGCTTCCACATTCGCGGCACTCATGCCGAGGATCGCCGCCATGGCGCCGACGCCGACCGGCACCGCCTCCTGCATGGCGCGGCCGCGCTCGCGCACGGTCTTCACCGCGGCTTGAAAGGTAAGGGCGCCCATGGCCACCAGCGCCGAGTATTCACCCAAGGAGTGGCCCGCCGCGAAATCCGGCTTGGGCAGCCGGTCTCCGTAGGCTCGGACCACCATGGTGGAATGGGTGAGGATGGCGGGCTGGGTATTCTCCGTCAGCTTGAGCATTTCCTCGGGGCCCTCGGCCATGAGCTTGGAGAGCTCGAAACCGAGCGCCACATCAGCCCCTTGAAGAACCGCCATAGCTACGGGTTCGGCCTCAGCCAGCGCAGTGCCCATGCCCACGGATTGAGAACCCTGCCCGGGAAACAGCCAAGCGACTTTCATGCGATTTTGCTCCTTGAACCACCCATCTCAACCCTTCGGGGCCAGCTTCGCCAAATGCTGCTGGATGCGCTCGTTGATGCCATGCTCGGCGGCTTTTAGAGCAGCGCCGATGCCATTCTTCACCGCGTGAGCGTCGCTGGACCCATGGCCGATGACGGAAATGCCCTTGATGCCCAGGAGCGGAAGACCGCCGTATTCCCGGTAGTCCAACTGCTTGAAAAATTCTTTCAAGGCTGGCTTCACCAGCACCGCGCCGATCTTGGCCCGCAGGCTTGAAGTGAGCACGCCCCGAAGGCCATCCTTGATGAGCTTGGCCATGCCTTCGGCGCTCTTGAGCACCACGTTGCCTACGAAACCATCGCAAGCAATGACATCAAAGCGGCCGTTCCAGATATCCCGGCCTTCGGCGTTACCGATGAAGTTGAGGCCCATCTCCCTCAATAGGGCGGCGGCTTCCAGGGTCACATCGGTGCCCTTGCTGTCCTCTTCGCCTACGCTGAGAATGCCCACCCGCGGATTTTTGATGCCCAGCACCTGCTCGGCATAGACCGAGGCCATGAGCCCAAAGCAGGCGATGTGCTCGGGCCTGGAATCGATGTTGGCGCCTACTTCGATGAAAACCGTGGGGCTGCCGGTGAGATTGGGCATCAGGCTCGCGAGACCGGGACGCTCCACGCCTTCGAGCTTTCCGATGACCAGGGTGCTGGCCATCATGGCCGCGCCGGTATGGCCCATGCTGACCATGCCGTCGGCCTTGCCATCCCGCACCAGCTGGGCCGCTACGCGGATGGAACTGTCCTTCTTTTCCTTCAGGATGACCTTGGGCGCATCCTCAAAGGTCACCACCGAGCCCGCATGAACCACCTCGGCACGCCTGCGCAGCTCCGGGGTGAAACGGTAGGCCGGCGAGGACATTAACGCCTCCAGCCGGGCCCCGTCCCCCACCAAGTGGAGGAAGAGGCCCGGCCAAGCTTCGAGGGCTTCCCGGGCGCCTTTCAACGTGGCTTCGGGGGCATGGTCGCCCCCCATCACGTCGAGCGCTATCCGGTGGTCCGGCAAGCGGCTTAGGCTGTGGCTACGTGGACGGCCTTCTTGCCTCGGTAGAAGCCGCAAGATGGGCACACGCGATGCGGCAGCTTGGAGGTGCCGCAGTTGGAACAGCTGGTGGCGCTGAGCACTTCAAGGCTGTCGTGGGTACGGCGGCGGTCGCGGCGGGCGCGGCTGTGGCGTCGTTTGGGATTCGGCATGGCGAACTCCTATTCGTCAATCAAAGGTGAGGCGGGGTGGTGGCTTTTAGAGAATCAATCATCCAGCTTGAGGGTGGGCCGGATCGAAGCAAGGGCCTTGGCTAGGGGGCTGGGCTCCTTCTCATAGGATACCGAAGCATTGAGGGTGCCGCGGAAAAGGCAGGTATCAAAATTCGCGCAACGGCCTTTCCCGGTATTCAAGCAGGTGGGCGCCATGGATCGGCCCAGCATCAACTGCTGCCGCACCAGTTCCAACTCCTCCACCTGATCGGATTCGAGAAACACGACGTCGAGATCCTGGCTGCCCAGGGAATGGGAGCCACCCTGGCGCAATTCCGATTCCCGGCTTCCCAGGAACTGGGCTCGTACTTTCAGGGGGACCTCGATGGGAGCCAAGCAGCGGGAACAGGAGGTTTCCCAAGTGCCCTCGCCTTCCACGTCCAGGAAGACATCGCGATCACTAGGCTGGGCGAAGATATTCCAGGTAATGCCCGTGAAAGCTTCGAGCAGGCCCGTGACGGCCTCCGCCTTGCCGGAGCCTTCGAGCTCTAGCCGCGCGGTGGTGCCGCGCTCGCGAAGGCCCTCATCGGGCAGCCGGGAAAGATCGATCATTTGCCGGGTCCTGCTGGGGCCGGGGTTGTGGCCTTGGTGCCGCCGGCTGGATTGGCGCCGGTGATTTCCCCGGGGCGCTGGGTGAACTTCGGGAAATCATCCTGGTTGGTGGGGTCGCCCTCGCAGGTGAGCTCGTAACCCATCTTGCCGGATTTTCCCTCGAAGGGCTGAGCGAATCCGTCCAGGGCAGCCATACCCACGGGGATTAGGTTCTCCTTCACCAGTGGCGAATTGTTATCCACCATGGCTTCGAAACTCCCGAAATCCGGGTACTTCCCATGCTTCAGGTAGAACTGGTCCAGGCCCTCGCGAACCGTCTTTACCCTGTCCTGGCTTTGCAGGTAATGAGCTCGCGCCGTGAACTGCCTGAACTGTCTGAATCCGAGCGTCGCGATGATGGCGATGATCATCATCGCGATCATCAGTTCCATCAGCGAAAAGCCTTTTTGGGTCTTGCTTTGAGTCATGAGCGAATCTCCTTGAGTGAAAGGCACCCAAGCACTCCAGTGTGCCATAGATGGCGGAAGTGACAAGGTTTGAAGTCGGGAGTGAGGTACGAGGTGGTAGGTATGAGGCAAGATGGCGGCGCCTTCGGCGGCCCATTCAGTTAAGTCGCGGCCTCTGGCCTCATCCCCATTGAACCTCGGCCCTCATCAACTCAAGCCTCGGGACTTTCTTCTTCCACATCCACGTTGGATGGAAAATCCTTGGGCCAGGGGAAGCGTCGTGGCAGGGCTTCGATGCCGCCCAAGTGGCCCAGCCAGTAGCGGTAGGCCCGGAAGGTCATGCCGAGATGCTTGGCGGCCTTGGTGCGGTTGCCGCTCTGGTCCATGAGGCCCTGATGCAGGAAATAGCCTTTCAAGGCGGTGAGGTAGCCTTCCAGATCAAAGCCCCCGTCGGGGATGGAAAGGGGCGTCAGCGCTGGACCGTCGGCGCCGCGGTCCAGATCATTCAGCAGATTGTCGGGAAAAAGATCCTTGCCGACGGCGCCACTGGGATTCAACGCCACGCAGCGTTCCATGAGGTTTTCTAGTTCCCGCACATTGCCCGGAAAGCGATAGCGTTCCAGGGCGGCGAGGGCATCAGGTTGCAGGTACATGGAGGGCTTGTTGAGCTTCTTGCAGGAGCGGCGCAGGAAATGTTCGATGAGCACCGGCAGATCCTCGCGGCGGTCCCGCAAGGGCGGCAGTTCGATGTTCAGGATGTTGAGCCGGTAATAAAGATCTTCGCGGAACTTGTTCTCCTCGGTGCGCTCTCGAAGATTCCGGTTGGTGGCGCCGATGACCCGCACGTCCACCGAACGCTCCTCCGTGGCGCCCAAGCGCCGCAGCTTTCGCTCCTGGAGCACCCGCAGCAATTTCACCTGCAGGGGCAGGGGCATTTCTCCGATCTCGTCGAGGAACAGAAAACCGCCGTTGGCCTCTTCGAAGAGGCCCCGTTTGACGCCGGTGGCGCCCGTGAACGCGCCCTTCTCGTAGCCGAATAATTCCGATTCCAACAGGGCCTCGGGAAGCGCGCCGCAGTTGATGGGAATGAAAGGGCCGCCTGCGCGCTCGGAGTAGCGATGAATGAGCCTCGCCACGATCTCTTTCCCCGTGCCGCTCTCACCGCTGATGAGCACCGTGGTGTCCGCCCGGGCGATCTTGCCCACCAGCGCCTGGATCTTGCGGATGGTGTCGCCGACACCCACGAGATCGCCGATATCCGAGATCTCGTGGCTGGGGCCGGGCTCGGATTCCTGGAAGATGCCGTGGAGAACCTTTGTCAGTTCCGCGATGTCGTTCTTCGTTTTGGTAAGGAAGTCCACGGCGCCTAGGTTCAGCGCCTGCACGGTGGTCTCGGTGGTGGCGAAGGCCGTGAGAATGACCGAAGGCACGCAGTGGCCGCGCTCCTTCATCCAAGTCAGCAGATCGATGGCCGTCGCGTCGCCCAGCCGCAGATCCGACACCATGGCATCGAAGCGGCCGCCGTCCAGGGCCTCTTTGGCTTCTTTGATGCTGCCCACCGCGCGGGTTTGGAACCCTTGGGGCGCGAGCCCCATCTCCAGGACTTCGCGGAAACTGGCTTCGTCCTCCACGATGAGGACATGTTTTCGAGGCAGGGCAGCGCTCATGCGGAATCCTGAATGGTGACGCGGTGGGTCATGTGACCTATGATGACCGTTTTCCAGGGGTTTCGTGAAGCACGTGGTGTTCGCCCATCGAAAGCTGTCCTTCGGGGGCGGCGAGCGAGTGCTCCTGGAGCAGGTGGCCGCCTTGGCGGAATTGCCCGTCAAAGTCACCGTGCTCTTCCGCAAGGAGCCGAAACGGCGGGACATCGAAGCGGAGCTGCGGACCCGCAATCCCAACGTGGCAGAGGTTCTGCATCTCCCGGGAGGCTGGGGCTGCTTTCAATGGATGCGCCAGAATCGCGCCGATCTGCTGGTTGCCTGCAATCACAAAGGCATGCAGAGGGCCCTGCCCTGGCTGGCCCGGTCGGGGGTGCGCATTCCCACACTGGTGACCCTGCATGAACACTACCCACGGCACCTTGCCAAGTATCGGAGCATCCGGAATCTCGTGGACCGCTGGATCCTCACGTGGGATTTCCAAGAAGCGGTAAAAACCCACCTGGGGACCCAGCCCTGTTCCGTGATTCATCCTCTCTACCTCCGGCCCAAAGGCCTGAACTCGAGCCCCGAGACCCGTTCTGCGGCCCGGATCGCCCTGGGCATTCCCCTGGACGCCATGGTGGCGGGTTATGTGGGCCAGATCGATGGGCGGAAGGATCCCGTCGCCACCCTCCGCCTGGCCGAGCTGTTGGAGAAGGAACTCCAGCGTCCGCTTCACCTGGTCTTTGCGGGGCGCGAGGAGGAGGACACCTCCTTGATCCTGACGCAGGCGGTGGCCAAATCGCCCTTGAAGGACCGCGTGGTGCGCCTGGGGCGGGTGCCCGACACTGGGCAAGCCTTCGATGCGCTTGATGTCTACTTGATGACCAGCCGGAATGAAGGCTTCTTTCCACTGGCCCTCATCGAGGCCCTGGAGCGCGGGGTGCCCATCATGGTGCCCACCGTCGGCGGCATCGCCACCGTGCTAAAGGAAGGACAAGGCGGATTCCTGATGCGCAAGCCCGATGACCGACACGCCATCGCCGTAGAGATCCTGGCGGAGGGGGCCCTTCGCCTCGCCTTGCAGATGAAGGATCCCCAAGGTTGGGAGATTCAGCGCCAGAGGGCCCGGGAGCTGGCTTCCCGCCTCACCAGCCACTACGACGCCGCGGCGAATTTCCGCGGTGCGCTGGCATCCTGGTTGTGATGGACTCGGTGCGCCGGGACGGGATTCCCGAAGGCGCCATCTGGGTGCGCTTTCCCCGCTTCGTGGGCGATGCGGCCATGCAACTGCCCGTCCTGCGGCTCCTGCGGCAGATGGGGCAAGGGCCCCTCGTGGTGTGGGGTCCCAGTGCCACCACGTCGCTTTTGGCCCAGAGCGATCTCGCGGATGCGGTGGTGCCCGATGCAGGCCGCTTGAGTCCGTGGCGGATGGCGGCCCTGCTCCGCCGCCACAAGGCCGCGGCCAGCATCCACTTCCCGAAATCCCTGCGCCCTGCCCTGGCGGCCTGGCTGGCCCGGGTACCCCTTCGCATCGGCGTGGACGAGAGCCTGGCGGGCCGTTTCAACACCCACAGCGGGCCCTTCTGGAAAGCCGAAGGGCCCTTCCTGTTGCGATACCACGCGGTGCTGAGGAAGGCCTTCCCCAACGCGCCGCCCATGCCCTTTGCGGACTATGATCCCGGCCTGAGAATGGACGCGCCCGTGACCCCCTACCTCTGCCTACTGCCCGGTAGCATGTGGCCTTCCAAAGCCTGGCCTTCAGCCCACTACCGTTCGCTGCTGCTCAGGGCTCGCTCCGAAGGGATGGAAGTCGTGGTGCTGGGCAGCCGGGACGAGGCGGCCATCTGTGATGAAGTGGCCGGGGTGGAGGGCATCAACCTCTGCGGGGGGACCTCACTTCCCGAAGCGGCCGCCTGGCTGCGGGGCGCAAAAGTGGCCGTGGGGAACGACTCAGGCCTGAGCCATCTTGCGGCGGCCTGCTCGACCCCAATCCTGGCCCTTTACGGCGCGACGGATCCCGGTGCTTCGGCCCCGTGGGGCCCCAAAATCGCGACGCTGATGCGTCCAGGCATCCCATGCGCGCCCTGTTTCAAACAGAATTGTTTCGTGATGGGACACCCCTGCCTGGCTGACATTTCCATGGATGAAGTCTGGGGCGCCGCTATGAAGCTTCTATCAAGCTAGAATGTCCTTGTCACTCTGAGGTCCCCCATGCGTATCGCCCTGCTGCTTACCCTGCCCGCCCTGATGCTCACCGCGCAGGATGCCGCCCAGCCCGCCATCACCTTCGACGCCATGCACTTCGACTTCGGAAAAATCTCACCGGACAAAAAAGTCAGCCACAAGTTCAAGGTCTTGAACAAAGGCACGGGCCTTCTCAACATCACCGGAGTGAATCCATCCTGTGGCTGCACCTACACCGCGCCAGCCAAATGGTCGCTACAACCCGGCGAGGCTACGGAAATCGAAGCCACCTTCAATCCCACGGGCTATCGCGGGCCGGTGCGTAAATCCCTGGTAGTGGTCTCCAACGATCCGAAGACCCCTAGTCAGACCCTGACCTTCGAGGCGGACGTGGTCCAGGAGATCGGCCTCAAAAGCAATTCCGTATTCTTTCTGGATGTGCCCCGCACCAAACCCATGAATTCATCCGTGCGCTTGGAGAGCGGCAACGGGGAGAAGGTGGAAATCACGGAGGTGAAAGCCCCCGGCGCGCCCTACTACCACTTCTCCTTCAAGAACGAAGGCAATGACGCGCTGCTCGACATCACCTTCGACGGAAAGCTCGTGCCCGCGGGCCAGCAGCGCGGCGCGGACACCATCACCGTGCGCCACACGAACCCGAGAGTCCCACCCATAGTGCTCACCGCCCAATGGGAGTTGAAGCCCGCCATCCTCGCGAGCCCCGACAAGGTGGTTTGGCAGGAACCGGCCGGCAAGGAGTTGCGCGCCAAGCTCGTGCTGAAGAGCGCCAACGGCAAGTCCTTCGTCCTCAAATTCAACGGCTGCACCAACCCCAACGTGCGGGTAGAGGGCCTGGGCAACCGGCCCGCGCCGTTGCAAGAATTCAGCGTGGTGCTCAGCAAAGACGCCAAGCCTGGAACCACCAACGACCTGTTGACCCTCTCCACGGACGACCCCGACCAGCCCCAAATCCTGGTGCGCATCGCCGCCATCCTCAGCTAAGCCGGTGGTTCAAACAGGGGCCTTGCCGGGTGATAGGCCGGGTGACGGAAGACATCTCCAGGCGGTGCTGGGGCTGGGAGGCACCGCCCTGGTGTGGGGTGGCACCTTCGCCGCGGTGGCCTATGCACTGCACGCGGGCCTTTCGGTTCACGCGCTCCTAAGTCTGCGCTTCACGTTGGGGGCCTTGGCCCTAGGCGCGGTGCTTCTGGTCAAGCGCATCAAACCCCTGAAAGGGGAATTGCTGGATGGCCTTTGGCTAGGGCTCGTGGTGGCGACGCTCTTTTGGTTCCAGACCGATGGCCTCCGTTTCACCACCACCGCGAAATCGGCTTTCATTACGGGACTCTACGTCATCTCGACGCCGTTGGTTTCGGTGATGGTCGGGGACCGCCTCCGGGCTCTGCATGGCGTCGGCGCCACCCTTGCACTCTTCGGTCTCATGTTGCTGGTCTACCAGCCGGGACTTTCCTTTGGTGGATGGAACCGCGGCGATTCCGAGACCCTGGTGAACGCCATGCTGGTGGGTGTCCACATCGTGATGACCGGCCATTTCTCCCGCCGCAGCCGGGGCTGGGTGCTGGCTTGGTCCCAGGTGGCGGTGGTCGGGATCATTTTCACGATCCTGGCTGCTGTCTCCCCGGCGCCCAATGGATTTCAAGGTCTTCGGGCCGCCCTCCGCATTCCAGGCGTGTGGGCGGGCATGGCCTACCTGGCCCTCCTTGCGACCACCCTCGCCTTCTACGTCCAA
>JANXXC010000114.1 GCA_025350765.1 Holophagaceae bacterium
ATGGAGTCATGGTTGGGGGCGCCGCAGCCTGTCAAGAAGGGTTGGATAAAAGGGAGGGGAAGGACTCGATGCTAGAGCGTGTTTCAAAATTAGGCGAGGCCGCGACGGAGGTCAGCCGCGATGCAGCGCAAGAAAGGGGCCGCAGCTGCGTATAAATAATACGCACAAGGCCCGTGACGCCGCGATGCGCGCGGCTGGCCCCGTCCCTTCGGGCTGGGGCGGCGGGCTTCGCGAGGCGGCGTTAGCCTCCCGTGGCGTATGACTGATACGCCGTGGTCGGCTGCCTTGCCTCGCTCGCCCGGCGCTCCCAGCGCGGTCACGCCTAATTTTGAAACACGCTCTAGGCCCAATCCCGCGGGGTTTGCAAGCTCACCACTCCCAGGCTGCGGTCGATCCAGCCCGTCAAATTTTTCAACTGTGAGCCAGCCCCGCATTCGAAGAAGTCCGTTCCAAATTCCCGCAGTCCCCCCACCGCCGCAGGCCAATTCACCGCCGAAGCCACACTGACGATGGCCTCCTCCCAGGCCTCAAAGCCGCCATCCATGGGGCGGCCATCCAATGGGGAGACCAGCGGGAAGAGCGGTCGTCCCGGCGCCCAGTCCTCCAATCGATCCTTGATGCGGGGGAGCAGGGGCGCCATGTGATCGCAATGGAGAGGAAGCCGAACCGGGAGCAGCCCGCATTTCAGAGAATTTGGCTCCACCTCTGAAACGAAGGCGCACAGTGCCGTTCGCGGTCCCGACACGGTGAACTGGGCCTTGCCGTTGATGTTCGAAAGCAGCAGCTCCGGATGCCGCGCGAGCCCGTGGCGGACTTCTCTTTCATCCAATCCGATGACGAAGGCCATGCCCATCTCCCCTTCGCCAAACCGGGCCTCGGAACAATCCTCCGTGGCGCGGATCAGCGCCAGGGCGGCCTCCAAGGGCACCACCTCCGCCGCCACCACCGCCGAAAAGAAACCCATGGAATGACCGGACGCGACCACCGGCAGGGGCATCCCCGCGGCGCGCTGAGCTCGGTAGACCGCCACGGAATGAGTGAGCACCGCGCAGGGCGCGTGGCGCTGGGCACGAAGCATTTCCACCGGGCCCTCTTTCATCCAGACGCGCAGCGCATAGCCCGTGAAGGCTTCCGCAGAGGCCATGGTTGCATTCCAAACCGCATTGGAGGTCCAGCCTTCGGACATCCCCACCGCCTCCGTTGCCTGGCCCGGAAACACAAGGATGGGGGCCTTCAAGAGTTCACGTCCACGAAGATCTCCAATTCTAAGAAGTGTAGCCAACCCGGCAAAAGAGATCGCTTTATGCGAGGATGGAAATAAGAATTTCGAAGGCCCCCCAAGGCCCCAGTTGGGGCCTTCGCCGCACTTAGAGAGTGTTTTATAGGAGCGCGCTCGATGCACGCCGTTGATTACGTGATCCACCTGTTCATCAGCGTTTTCCTCATTTTTGGCGTCTACCAATTCTATTTCTGGTGCCAGCGCCAATCCTTGCGCCCGGTGGTTAAATTCTCCACCAAGCTTGACGACCTATTCCCCTTCTGGCCCGTCTGGGCTTGGGTCTACAGCTTTATCTACTACCCCGCCATCATCTACCTTAACTGGGTGGTGGGTTCCGCGAGGCACTACAATCACCTGGCCATGAGCTTCTTCATCCTGCTCTTTATGCAGATGGCTTTCTTCCTTCTGTTCCCGGTGGAGACCCCCGTGGAATGGCGCGAACACTCTCAGGGCCCAGGCCCCTCCCGGCGCTTCCTGCGCCTGGTGCAATCCTTCGATAAACCCTCCAATTGCTTTCCGTCCATGCACGTCAGCGTCGCCACGCTCACCGCCCTTCACGCCTATGCCCATCTCGGCCCTTGGGCCTTCGCCTTCCCGGTGCTCATCGCCATCTCCTGCGTGTTCACCAAGCAGCACTACATCGTGGATCTGCCCTTCGGCGCCGTCCTTGGATGGGTGGCCTTCAAGGCGTTTTTATGGATGGGCGGGTCGGCGGCATAGGCCCCCAGTTTCTCCGCGGATACGAATTCATGGGTTCCGAAAACCGGAATCACCTCATGGCCGTCGTCCCGCCAAAGCGAGGCCAACGCGCTGATCGAGTAGCCACAAAGGTCGTGTCCGCGGTCCGCTTCGTGGAACAGAATCGCGATCCGTCGTTTCATTTTGTTCCTGTCTCCAACTGGTCCAGGGGCTCAGGAACACAACGATGGCAAAACTCGCGAATCCGCATCGATCAGCGCTTTGGGAATGGCATCGGCTCATTCATGGTAATGGGCAAGTACCAGGAAACAGGGTCCGCCGGAAATGACCTCCAGGCCCAGTTCCTCGGCCCGTTTCACCGCCGCTTCACTCTCTGCCCCGGGTTGCATCCAAACCATGCGGACCCCCGCCGCGGCGGCGTCCTCAACCACCTTCTCCGTGATCGATGGGGGCGTGATGACTGAGATGGCACGCACCTTCACGGGCACCTCCGCCAGGGTTCCATAGGTCTTCACGCCTTCGATCTCATCGACGCTTGGATTGATGGGATAGACCTCCATCCCATGCTGCAGGTAGGCGCGCAGCACCTTGTTGCCGTACTTGTCTCGATTCGCGCTCGCGCCCACCACCGCAAAAGGTCCCGAA
Source organism: Holophagaceae bacterium (assembly GCA_025350765.1). GTDB lineage: Bacteria > Acidobacteriota > Holophagae > Holophagales > Holophagaceae > JANXPB01. The sequence continues at coordinate 2,624 of JANXXC010000114.1, forward strand.
GCCATGAAGGATTTAACGCGTTCGTCGAGGCTGCTCGTCATGGGGGCTCCTGGAAGTTAGAGGGTGTTTCAAAATGAGGCCTGGCCGAAGGAAGACTATTTTCACCCTGCGATTTCTTTTTTCAATCCCTGGAGCGTCCGCACTCGGGTCTCGCCCCTCAGAGTCTCCACCGCTTCGCAGGCCGCCAGGGCTGCATTGAGGTTCGTCAGGCAGGGGATTTTCAAGCGCAGGGCCTCCTTGCGGATGGAGCTTTCATCGAAATAGGCCTCGCGGCCCAGCGGCGTGTTGATGACCCAGGAAATCTCACCGTTCTTCAAGAGATCCACGGCGTGAGGGCGGCCTTCGTTCACCTTGAAAATCCGCCGCACCTTGAGGCCCGCGGCGGCTTCCAGATGCCGCGCGGTGCCTTCGGTGGCGCAAAGTCCAAAGCCCAGGGCGCTGAGTTTTTTCGCCAGTTCCGACAGCCGCGGTTTGTCCTGATCGTTGACACTGAGGAACACCGTTCCATGCAGCGGAAGGGGCACACCCGCGGCGATCAGCGCCTTCGCGTAGGCCTCGCCAAAGCTATCGCCGATGCCCATGACCTCGCCCGTGGACTTCATCTCGGGGCCGAGCACGGGATCCACTCCAGGGAATTTGGCGAAGGGGAAGACCACGCCCTTCACCGCCACCGCCAAGGCTTTTCCATCGATGATTTTTTGGTCTGACAAGGACTGCCCAAGACCGATGCGCGCCGCGACGCCGGCCCAATCTACGCCCGTGGCCTTGCTGATGAAGGGTACCGTGCGGCTGGCGCGGGGATTCGCCTCCAGGCAGTAGGCCACGCCATCCTTGATGGCCCATTGAAGATTCATTAGGCCCCGAACACCCAGTTCTAGCGCCAGTTTGCGGCTCTGGACTCGAACCGTAGCGAGCACGGACTCATCCACGCCAAGGGCCGGGAACACCGCGAAACTATCGCCGCTATGGATGCCCGCTTCCTCGATATGAGCCATGACACCGGCGATGGCCGTGTCCGTGCCATCACAGACCAGATCCACATCCAGCTCCTGCGCGCCGTCCAGGTAGCGATCCAACAGCACGGGGTGATCCTCATTCACGGCGGTGGCTTCGCGCATGTATTTCGCGAGGCCTTCATCATCGAAGACCACCGCCATGGCGCGACCTCCCAGCACAAAACTCGGCCGCACCATCACGGGATAGCCGATCTGATGGGCCACGGTGCGGGCCTGATCGAAGCTCCCGGCCATGCCCCAGTTCGCCACGGGAATGTTCAATCGGGAGAGCACCTGCCCAAAGCGTTCGCGGTCTTCGGCGTCGAGGATGGTCTGATGCGAAGTCCCCAGAAGAGGCACGCCTTCCGCATGCAATCGCCCCGCCAGCTTGAGTGGGGTTTGTCCTCCAAACTGCGTGAAGACTCCGAGCAATGTTCCGTTCTGAGACTCGCGCTGCACGATGGATTTCACGTGCTCATGAGTAAGGGGTTCGAAATAAAGCCGATCGCTGGTGTCGAAATCCGTGCTGACGGTTTCGGGATTGCAGTTGATGAGGATGGCTTCCACCCCCGAAGCTCGGATGGCTTCCACCGCCTGAACGCAGCAGCAGTCGAACTCCACGCCTTGGCCAATGCGGTTGGGTCCGGAGCCCAGCACGATGGCCTTCTTCCGGTCCGTGGGCGGCGCTTCGCTGCTGCCTTCGCCATATTCCCAGGTGCCATATAGGTAGGGCGTCTCCGCTTCGAATTCCCCCGCGCAGGTGTCCACACGCTTGAAGACCGGATGAATGCCCAAGGAGTGGCGGCGGGTTTTTACTTCGGTGTCGGTGCCACCACAGCAAGCCGCGATCTGGCCATCGCTGAAGCCCGCGCGCTTGGCCTTTTCCAGCAAATCGGCGGGCAGGCGATCGAGACCGAAGCCGCGTAGGCGGCCTTCCAATACGACGATCTCTTCCATTTCTCGGAGGAACCAGATGCTGATTTTGGTGAGGCGGTGCAATTCTTCCACCGTGTGGCCGGCCTTGAGCGCGTGATAGAGCCAGAAGATCCTCTGGGGCCCCGGAATGATGAGGTGCTCGCGGAGCCGCGCCAGATCCAGCTTTCCTTCCAGCGCGCCGCTGAGTCCTGGATGGCCTTCTTCAAGGGAGCGCAAGCCTTTTTGAAGCGCTTCCTGAAAGCTGCGGCCGATGGCCATGACTTCGCCGACGCTTTTCATCTGGGTGCCGAGAACTTTTTCGGCCTGGGGGAATTTCTCGAAAGTGAAGCGAGGAATCTTGACGACGACGTAGTCCAACACCGGCTCGAAGGCCGCCTTGGTGCGCCCCGTGATGACATTGGGCAACTCCCAGAGGCGATAGCCCAGCGCCAATTTCGTCGCCACCCAGGCGATGGGAAAACCCGTGGCCTTCGACGCCAGCGCCGAACTGCGCGAAACGCGTGGATTCATTTCGATGACGATGATGCGGGCATCTTCGGGGTTCAGGGCGAACTGAATGTTGGATCCGCCGGTCTCCACGCCTACGCCGCGGATGACCGCGATGGCCGCATTTCTCATGCGCTGATATTCCGGGTCGGTGAGCGTCAGAGCAGGCGCCACGGTGATGCTATCGCCGGTGTGGACGCCCATCGGGTCGATGTTCTCGATGGAGCAGACGATGATGCAGTTGTCCGCACGATCGCGGACCACCTCCATCTCGTACT
>JANXXC010000157.1 GCA_025350765.1 Holophagaceae bacterium
GGAGGTGGAAGGCCGAGTGGTGGTGACGCTGGATGCGGATTTGCAGAATCCTCCCGAAGAAATCCCTAAGCTCGTATCAAAAGTTGAAGAGGGTTTTGATGTGGTCGGTGGTTGGCGCCAGGGCCGCGAGGCAAACGATTCCATCTTCCGCCGCCTGCCCAGCAAAATCGTCAACGCCATCACGCGGAGGACCACCGGCGTGAAGCTCCACGACTACGGCTGCATGTTGCGGGCCTACTCTCGGGAAGTGGTGGACGCCATGCTTCTGTGCAAGGAGCGCAGCACCTTCATTCCCGCCCTGGCCAACTCTTTCGCCAAGCGCATCACCGAAGTGCCCGTGGCCCACGCAGAGCGTTCCGCGGGGGATTCCAAGTACGGCGTTTGGAAACTTATCAATCTGCAATTCGATTTGCTCACGAGTTTCAGCCTGCTGCCCTTGCAGATGCTCTCGGTCTTCGGTGTTCTCGTCAGCGCCGTGGGAATGGGCTTCGGCGTCTATTTGTTGGTCTATCGGTTCCTGCATCCGGAGCGCACGGTAGAGGGTGTTTTCACCCTCTTCGCCATCCTCTTCATCTTTGTGGGTGCGCAATTCCTCGCCTTCGGCTTGCTCGGTGAATACATCGGCCGCATCTACGTCGAGGTGCGGGATCGCCCTCGCTACATGGTGAAGAAAGTGCATCGCGGCGAATGATTACTTTCTGGCCCCGCATCGCGTCCGCCCTGGCGCTGGTTCTTGCCGCGGTCGGCCCCTGTATGGCGCAAGATGCGCCAACGGGCACTGCGCTCGAAATTCCGAAATCCGAATTGGCCAAGCCGGAGGCGCCTCGATTCCTTTTCTACAAAGGCCAGGGCTACGGCTCGGAATCCCAGTTCAATCCCCTAACTTCCTTCATCACCTGGTCCTACGACACGCTGCAAGTGCCGGACAGTTTCAACGATTTCGATATGTCCAAGCGCTGGGCGACCGTGCGCTTCGATTTGCAGCATCCCAATAACGCCATCCAGCGCCAGGGCGGCTGGAACGAGTTTGTGAACCGACAAATCTTCCCGTACAAAGGCGGTCACGCGGACTGGGTGCCCAATTATTCGCTGCACCTGTTGGGCGGCGGTATGGTGTACCGCAAGAACGCCGAATGGTTCGAAGCTCATGATGTCCCCTTCCCCTGGCTCACTTCCGCGGTGCTCACCACGACGGCGGAACTGCTGCAGGAAACCGTGGAGAAGACTTCCACGAAACCCGATGACGAGATCGCCGACGTCTACCTGTTCCGGCCCTTGGGCATGCTGCTCTTCCGCTGGGATCGCTTCGCGCGATTCGCCGCCGATGATCTACACCTGGTGGAATGGAACGGCCAGCCTATGTATGAACCGGACTACCTGAGGCCTTCAGGAAACCGGGGTCGGCTCACCAATGTCAGCCAGAATTTCGTGGTGCGGCCGCGGGTTGCGGGGCCGGACGATGCTCGGCTCTTCGTCTATTTTGGCCTGACCACCCTGGTGGGGCTGTCCCATCCGGTGTCACCCTCCGACAGTTTTTCATGGGGCTTTGGCGCCGCGATTCAGAAAGCCCAGGACCCCACCATCACGCACCTTAGTGGGGGCCTTTTTTATGATCGCAACGACTCTCTGCTGGCCTCGCTCATCCTCAACGGCACCGATGATCTCAAGGTGCGATTAAATGTGTATCCCGGAATCGTGGGCACCGCGACATGGTGGTCGCCCGGTCTCTACGTGGGTCTCGGTTCCCATGGGAAACTCAGCGCTGGACTCACGATAAGGGTGCTTCCGGTGGGATACGCGAAGCAGCAGAAATAATCTTGGGCCATGGGCGAAAAGCGATGCACACCTAGTAGGAGCCTTCGTCCTTGGCGGGGGGGTAGTCCTTGCCAAACTTGTTTTTGTGGGGCTCGAAGGCGGGGAGATTGGCACTGAGAGTCCATTCGCCGTGCACCGATCCGCTTCCGATGGTCACGGGAAAGGTCTTCTCGCCGGTTTCGGGGTGCCAGAGCTTCAACCGATAGGTTCCGGCGGGGAGTTCCTCGAAGGCCAGGCCGCTCTTGCCATCCAGCACCTGGGCATAGGGGGTCTCGATCACCCACAGAAAGGCGTTCATCTTGTGGTGCACGTTGCAGTAGAGCTTCACCAGGCCGGTGCGGGAGAATTTCACCTTGGGACTGTCGCCGCCGGGCTCATATTGGCCCGTATCGAAGGGATCGAGGCAGCAGACGCTGAAGACGTTGTGGATGATGGAATCCTGGTTGGGAAAGCTCACCAGGCTGCCCGGCGTGGTCCAGGCCACGCGGGGGGAGAAGCGCTTGCCCACGGTGCGGATGCGCAGCGCGGGCCGCTTCTCGAGCGCCGGCTTCGGCGCGTTGATGGGCTCCAGAATGGCGATGACATCCTTCAACGTCTCCCGGGGCTTGCCCTCCTTATCCAGGAGCTTCACGGGGCCGGACAGGCCCCCGGCCAACAGCGGCCCGGCCAGCGTGGCGACGAAGAGGAAGGTGGGACGCATGAGGGCTCCGGGGAGTATCGGAAGCCTACTCCAGTTCATCGATCTGGCTGAAGAAGCCCACGGGCGGCTTGCCCAACGCCGAGCGAAGGATGGCCGCGTGGCTCACCTCGTCGCCCAAGATGCGGGCGGCGGCGTCCAATAGGGCCTTGGTCTTGAATTGCGATACCGCCGACTGGTAGGCCCGGGCGGCCTTCATCTCCAGGAAGAGCGCCAGGCGTAGGACGTCCGCCTCGGACTTCAACTCGAAGGCGCTGAAATCGTAGTCTTTTTTAGGGTCCGCGGGCGCCCCCCCCAGGCTGCGGATGACCGCGCTGAGGGCCTCGCGGTGGCTTTCGTGGCTGGCCTTGAAGGTGCCACCTACGGCCAACACGCCCTTGCTGAGCAAGCCGGAGCCGCCCGCTAGGCCATAGGCGTAGATGGCGGTGTGCTCCAGGATCAGCGCTCCGTTCAGGATGCTCAGATCGCCCGTGGGCCGAGTATCCGCGCTAGGAATGGCTTCGGTCTTCCGGCAGCCCAAGAGGCTGCTCGACGCGGCGAGGGTGGCCCCTCCCACGAGGGTGCTGAGAAACAGGCGCCGGTCGGACATGAATCCTCCTGAGATAGATGTAGCCCCATGGGTATTACGAGTGAATCCAAGGATCGGATGCAGACAAGTCTTGGCACGGGCCAAGCCTTTCGCGCATCGAAGGCAATGATCAGTCAGTGACTAGACAAGGATCCGAAAAACGGCAATGAGGCGGAAAACAGTTAAGATCGGGACAACCATACCCCCCTTTTTTGAGGTCCGCCATGAGCAACGAGGTGCGCTGGTTCCGATCGCTGGCTTGGAAATTCTTCCTCCGGACGAGCCTCACTATCCTAGTGATCATCGGCGTTCTGGTCTTTCTCACCTCCGCCGTGGCCAACCGCAAGGCCAGTGAATCCGCCACCTCGCAGATGGTCTCTGCCAGCCAGGTGGTGGACCGCACGTTCAAGCAGCAGGGCAAGATCATGGATGCTGGGCTGGAGGTTTTCACTCAGTATTCCGGCAACCAGGCCAACATCGAGAAGGGTGATTACTCGTCCGTGCGGGACACGCTGCTAGAGAATCTGGCCCGGCTCAGCTCAGAAATCGCGGTGGTGGTGAGGCCCAGCGGGGCCCTATTGTCCTGCACCACCGACGGCGTGAAGCAGGATTACGCCGACGTGGGCATTGTCCAGATGGCGATGCACCCGGAGGAAGCCAAGGCCGCCGGGCAGCCCGGCCCCTCCTACCGGGGTTTCTTTGAACTCAAGGAAGGAAAATTCAAGGGTGTCTATCACGCCGTGGCGCGACCCATCTACTCTCCGGCCGGGACCTCCTTGGGGGCGATGCTCGTGGGCAACAAGCTTAACGATGGCGCGGCGAAAGAAATGCGCCTGGTCTCCTTGCCCCGAGGCCGCGAGTCCGATCCCCCACCCCATTTCGGACTGATGCGGAAATTCCAGGTTCAGGGCCTGACCGTGGAGGATCCGAGCCAGCGCAGCGCGATCCAACAGGCTATTAGCTCCGAACCCCAGTTCAAAGCCGCCGAGGAGAAGGTACTGGCGGGTGATCGTTCGGGGACGGTGCACGTGATGGTGCAAGGACATCCCTACCTCGCGGTGTTGGCGCCTCTCGGGGGCGTGAACGCTTTGGATCTTCAGATCGCCGACGTGGTGATGATGCCCATGGAACCCTTTTTGGCACCGTTCACGGCCATCCGGAATTACATCCTTTATGCCGGGCTTGGAGGCTTGGTTCTGGCCATCATCCTGTCGCTTACCTCCAGCCGATCCGTCACGTCGCCCCTGGCGGCCCTTACCCGCGCCACCGCCCAGTTGGCCGAAGGTGAGCGCCCTGAGATACCTTCCCTCAAGAGCCAAGATGAAGTGGGCTACCTCACCCAGGCTTTCCGGGCCTTGCTCTCGGAGCTGAAAGCCAAGGAAGAGATGCTGGCCGCCCTCGACAATCTGAATGTTGGTACCGGCGGGAAACAGGGCATGGGGGCGGAGCTGGAGTCCGTCGCGCAAAGCCGCTTGGGCATGACCGCCGTGGATGTGGACGCCACCATGATGATGCCCACGAGCTCCCAGGTGTTACAGGGCGCGGAGCCGACCCTGCAGCGGAAGCGCGTGACGCTGAAGGAGGGCGAGATCTTCGCCGGCCGGTATCGCATCGAGAACATCCTCGGGAAAGGCGGCATGGGCATCGTGCTCAAGGCCCACGACCAGCAGCTGGACGAAGAGGTAGCCCTCAAGATCATCCGCCCCGAGCACGATCTTTCCGCAGGTTTCCTGGAGCAGCTCAAGCAGGAAATCAAACTGGCCCGCAAGATCACTAACAAATACGTGCTGCGCACCCACGATTTTGGAAATGCCGACGGTCTGCCCTTCGTGTCCATGGAATACCTCAAGGGTGTGACCCTGAAGCAATTGCTGGACGACCGGGGGAGCCTGCCCATCGGTCTGGTGCTGCGCATCGGCCGCCAGGTCTCCGATGGCCTGGAGGCCGCCCATGGCGTGGGCGTGGTGCATCGCGACATCAAACCCTTAAACATCCTCTTTGACTCCCGCGGCGACGCCAAGATCATGGACTTTGGCCTGGCGGCGCCTGTGTCGGCCAAGGGCACCTCTGACGAGGGCCAGGTCTTTGGCACCCCCCGCTACATGGCGCCGGAGCAGGTCAAGGGCGAGCGCGTGGATCCCCGAACGGATCTCTATTCCCTGGGGGTGATGCTGTTCGAACTCTCCACGGGCTTTCCGCCCTTCGAGCATGCCTCCATCACGGAGCTGCTGCGCATGCACCTGAGCTCTCCCGTGCCCCGCGCCAAGGACCTGGCCCCCGATCTGCCCGAGGGCTTTAGCTTCCTGGTGGAACGGCTCATGGCCAAGCGCATCGAAGATCGCCCGGGATCGGCGCTGGAAGTGTCCGAGACCCTCAAGCTATTGGCCTCCGGGGCGGGGGAGACCAGAAGGGTGGCTTAACTCGCCGCTGGAATTCGAGGTCGGCCCTCGCCGCGGGAAGGCGCGAAGAACCGAAAAATGAAATCTATAAAATCGTTTCCAGTTGATCAACATCTGTCAAAAAATGCTGAACACGGAGAGGCAGGTTCCAGGCCGCGTCCAGCAGTGGCATTGGAAGTGCCCGTTTATGCGGGTGCCCCAGCACAAAACCGTACGGCACCTTCCGTGTTCTCCGGCTATTTCCCGCGTCTTCGCGCCTCCCCGTGCCAGTCGTTTTTATGGCTCGAAACCCCGCTCCACGAAACGCGCGAGTTTTTCGTCCACCCCCCGCATCTCCAGTGCCCGCGCCACGTAGCGGCCGATGGGATCGGCTTCGAGATTCACCGCCTCGCCGGGCTTCATGGTGGCCAGGGCCGTGCGTTTGACGGTCTCGGGTATTAGGGCCACGCTGAACCAGTCTCGGCCGCAGTCCACCACCGTGAGTGAAATGCCATCCACCGCGATGGAGCCTTTGGGCGCGGTCATGGGCGCCAAAAAGGTAGGCATGGAAAAACGCCACAGGCCTTCGCCGGAGGGCCTTTCCAGCAAGGCGCCCAGACCATCCACGTGACCGGAAACCAGATGTCCATCCAAGGGATCCCCCACTTGCAGGCTCGGTTCCAGGTGCAGCGTAGATCCAATGGCCAGGCGGCCGAGGGTTGTTTTTTCAAGCGTCTCGTCGCTCAGTTCCGTCTCCCATGCGCGGTCGTCCCGCGCGACGGAGGTGAGACACGCCCCATGAACGGCGATGCTGGCGCCGAGTTCCGCGCGGTCTAAAACCGCCTTCGGAGAGGCGATGCGAAGCCGTGCCCCGCCACTGCGGGACTGGCGGGATTCAAGGGTGCCGAGATGGCGGATGAGTCCGGTGAACATGTCTTAGCCTTACAAGTCCCCATTCTGCAGGCGGCTCTTCTTCACGCCGTAGATGAAGTAGATCACCAGGCCAATGCCCAGCCAGACCACAAAGCGGATCCAGGTGATCGTCGGCAGGCCTTTGGCGATCCAAAAGCAGCCCAGGATTCCGGCAGGCGCGAGCACCCACACCAGCGGCATAAGGAATTTCCGCGGCGCTTCAGGTCGGCGCTTGCGCAAGATGAGCACCGCAACACAGACGATGACGAAGGCGAACAGCGTGCCGATATTGGCGAGCTCCACCACTTCATCAATGTTCAGCAGCGCCGCGGGAATGGCCACCAGGAAACCCGTCAACACGGTGGCGTTGGAGGGCGTCTGGAATTTCTTGTGGATCTTGCCGAACCAGGGGCCCAGCAGTCCATCGCGGCTCATGCTCATGAAGATGCGGGGTTGGCCCACCTGATAGACCAACAGCGCGGCGGTGGTCGCAATGACGGCGCCAAAGCTGATGACCGCGGCGATGCTCCCCATCTTGTGTTCCGTAAAGATGAAAGACAGCGGATCGGCGATGCCGCCGAGTTTCGTGTAGTGCAACATGCCCGTCACCACCAGCGCCACGGCGGCGTAGATCACGGTGCAGATCCCCAAGGACCAGAGGATGCCCAAGGGCAGATCACGGCCTGGATTGCGGCATTCTTCGGCGGTGGTGCTTACCGCGTCGAATCCGATGAACGCGAAGAAAATGATGGCCGCGCCAGCCTGAATCCCCCGCCAGCCGTGGGGCACGAAGGGATGCCAGTTCCCTGTATCGATGAACTTGATGCCAAGGCCCACCACCGCTAACAAGATCAACACTTTGACGACCACCATCACACTGTTGACCCGGGCGCTTTCCTTGATGCCGATGTAGCAAAGCCAGGTGATGAGCACCGTGATGATCACCGCCAGCAAATTGATGGTGATGGGGAAGCCCGCGACATTCGGGGCGCTCTTCAGGACTTCCCAATTGGCGAAGGTCGCGGCGCCATTTACGACGCCGAGCTTTGCGTCCGCCAGGACGTGCAGCTTGGTCGAAAGGGTCATGGCGGGCGCGCCCTCGACCAGTTTCATCGCCGAGCGCGGATCCATTCCCAGCCAGCCGGGGATGTTGACGTGGAAGACCGTGGACAAAAAGCTGCGGGCGTAATCACCCCAAGAAATGGCCACTGCCACGTTGGAAATGGCGTATTCCAGCAAAAGATCCCAGCCGATGATCCACGCCATGAGCTCGCCCAGCGTTGCATAGGCATAGGTGTAGGCCGAGCCAGACACGGGGATCATGGAGGCCAACTCCGCGTAGGCCAGGGCCGTGAAACCGCAAATCAGGGCAACGATGAGGATGCTGAGCACGAGGCCAGGGCCCGCGGGCAGGCGGCCATCGGCCATGTTCCCGGCGGCGGCGGTGCCGATGCTTGAAAAGATGCCCGCGCCAATGATGGCGCCGATGCCGAACATCGTTAGATCGAAGGCGCCGAGATTTTTCTTCAGCTGATGTTCAGGCTCTTCGGCGCTGGCCTTCAGTTGCTCAAGGGATTTGGTGCGGAATAAATTCATGCGGTCATTCCTGGATACAAATGTGGTCTAAGGGAAACGATGAGATTAACAGGACAAGGGCTTTAAGCTTTAGGCTGAAGCCCTTCGGCCTGGTCCCCCCAACGCAAATCCCATCCCTGGCAACCGCCCATGCAGCTCTGGAAAGACCGACGCCTCCGATTGAACCTCACCCGCCTAGGCATCCAGTACCTGGTGGCGCTTTTCTTCGTGGGCGCTTTTTCGGTGAACACCGGCAACAACCTGCTCTACGTGATTTTTTCCCTGATGCTCGGGCTCTTTCTGGTCTCGGGATGGGTGAGCCGCGAGGCGCTCAGGGGAGTGGCCTTGAGTTCCCTTGATGAGGGCAATCTCTTTGCGAGGGTGAGGGGCGGCATCCGCGTGCGGCTCAAAGACGAGGCCCCCGCCCGCATGAGAGCCCTGGAAGTGCATCTCGACTTGGACGGCGGGCGGGTGGAGCCCGGCTTTTTAGCGGGGGGCAACGAGGCCGGTGGCGAAGCCCTTCTGGTGCTTCATGCCCGGGCCGAAAAGCGTGGCTGGGCCAAGATTCGGAGCCTGGAACTGCGCACCAGTTATCCCTTCGGATTTGTGGAGAAGTCCTATCATTTTTCGCTGGATCAAAACGTCTTGGTGCTGCCCCATCCCCGCACCAGTTCCATGCCGCCGCGCTCCCAGAGGGGCGAGATTCTGCGGCACATTCCCGTGGCGGGCGAGAGCAGTCCCGAGGGCGCCCGCCTGCTTCGGCAGGGTGATTCTCCGAGCCGCGTCCATTGGAAGCGCACCGCCCAGCGGGGAACGCCCTGGGTGCGCACCTTCGAAGGCGACCAGCCCACGGGGCTGCATCTCCGGATCGAGCTGCGGAAATGGTCCCCCGGCCGGCTCTTCGAACGGGAATTGGAGCGGCTCTCCGGGGCCATCCTCCAGGCGCGGTTGCAGAAACGGGATGTGAGCTTGGAGATCCTGAGCGCCAAGGAAAGGCGGGAAGCCTTTGGCCATACCGCCTGTTGGCGAGCCCTCGCCAAGGCAGACGCGGAGGGCCTTACCTCTCCCGCGTTGAACATCGATCCCAGCGAGCCCCTTTCCATCCCCGCGACTGGAGGCCTCCGTGCCCCTCAAGCCATCTGAATTTGATGATCCCCATGCACCCCAATGGGCCCCTTTGCTGGAGGCGGCCTGGGCCGCCCGAGACCGAGCCCACGCGCCCTATTCCGGATTTCGCGTGGGCGCGGCGCTGCGCCGCAAGGGCGGCGAAGTGGTGGGCGGCTGCAATGTGGAGAACGCCAGTTATCCCATGTGCACCTGCGCAGAGCGCACCGCCGTATGCGCCGCCGTGGCTGCCGGGATGAAGGACGGGGAACTGGAGGCCCTGGTGGTGGTGACCGGGGCCGACAGCTTGACCCCCCCCTGCGGTGCCTGCCGTCAGGTGTTGGCGGAGTTCGCGGAAGACCTGCCCATTCTGCTTGCGAATGGCCGGGAAATGGCGCTGCACCGCTTGGGCGCTCTGCTCCCCCACAGCTTCACCGGGCGGAATTTCCGGCCCCCCGGCTAGGACTCCGCATCGCGGGTTGTAGTAATCCGGGAGCCTTCCTACACTGACTCTAACTTCTGCCAGGCCACCCATGCCCATTGATCGAGCCAAAATCACCAAGGATGCCGACAAGTTTTTGGCGGCAGGCCGCATCGACAAGGCCATCGAGGAATACCGGAAACTCCTGGACGACAATCCGAAGGACCTGCCCCTGATGAATCGTATTGGGGATCTCTGCGTCCAAGGCAACCGCACCGGCGAGGCCATTGATCTCTTCAAGCGTCTGGGCATGGCCTACGAGCGCGATGGCTTCACTCAAAAAGGCATCGCGGTCCTGAAGAAGGCCACGCGCTTGGCGCCGGATGATCTCGACATGAGCGGTCGCTTGGCGGACATGTACCGGCAAGTCGGCATGATCAAGGACGCGCTGCAGGTGCATCTCTCCGTGGCGGAATTCTTCACCAAGAAGGGCCTCATCAAGCGGGCCCTCGAAGAATTCGCCAAGGTGGTAGAGCTAGATCCCAAGAACCTCAAGAACAAGGTGAAGCTCGCGGATCTGTACAACAAAGAAGGCATGAAGGACCGCGCAGCTTCCATCTATCTGGAGGTCGCCGAGGCGTTGGCCATCGAGCAGATGCACACCGAGGCCGGCCAAATTCTAGAGCGCGCCAAGTCCATGGTCACCACGCCTCAGGTGTTCTTGACCCAGAGTCGTTTGGCGGTGATCCAGAAAGACCTGAGCGGGGCCGCCAGCCACTTGCGGGAGGGCCTCACCGCCAATCCTCGTAGCAATGAATTGCTGGAAGCCCTGGCGGAGATCGAGATCCAAAGCAAGAATCCCGACCGGGCCCTAGAGGCTCTGGGGCAGATCCCCCAGCTGCCCGAAAAGGCCCTGACGCTCTGCGAGCGCGGCTTGCGGGATTTGGTGAAGGCCAATCGCGGCGAAGAAGGCCTTCGACTCTTCAAGCCCATCGGCCGGGAATTCGCGCGGCGGGGCATGGGCGATAGCGCCGCGAAGGCGCTCAAGAATGCGTTGCAGGGCCAATGGACAAGCGAAGCCTACATCCAGCTGGCGGAGATCTCCCACCAAAGCGGAAACCGCCGGGAGCAGGGCGCCGCACTCCAGAACGCTTACGCCCTTGCCATGCAGCAGCGAGATCAGAACCTCGGCACCCACCTGGCCGAGCAGCTCAAGATGCTGGGCCTCACCCCTGGCGAGGCCCCGGACAATCCGCCTTCCTCCCCTGGAATGCCCAGCTACGCAGGCTCCATGGATCGCACCTTCGGAGGTGGTTCCGGGGACACCACGGAGATGGATCCCGTCAAACAGTTGCAGATCCAGCAGCTCGTTCGGGAAGCGGAGGCCCATACCCGCTCCAAATCCACGGATCGGGCGGTGGAGGCCTACAAAAAAGTCTTGGAACTGGACCCGTCTTTTGACGATGCCATCGACAAGATCGCCGAGATCCACAAGGCCTCGGGAATCCTCAGCCGGGTGCAGATGCACTACGTGCAGACCGCGCAGAATCTGGTGGGCAAGGGTTTCAAGCGCAAGGCCTTGGAATTGCTCGACCGCGCGGAGCTGCTGTTCCCGGGTTCCACGCGGCTTCACCGCCGCACTTTGGGCCTGCTGGTAGATGCCGCGCCGGCCGCTCCTGCCGCCCAACCAGCCCCGGCATTTCCGGCGCCGAGTGCGGCACCCCCTCTCCCTTCGATCCTAGAAGCCCGTCCGGACCCATTCTCGGCCGCGCCCATGGCGGACGCCATCGCCCTGGGGCCGCCTCCGAGCGAATCCCTGGCTGGCGTGCCCCTGAGCACTCTGATTCCGCCGGGACTCGTGGATATGCCGACCTCGGCCCCCGAGATGCGGATCTCTCTCGACCTACCCGGGGCCCCGCCGTTGCTGCCCCCTAGCGCTCCGCTCCAGATGGAGCCTCTCTCTCCCGTTCATTTTGGAGCAATGGAATCCATTCCCATGGAGGTCCCATCGCCCATGGATTCCATGGACTTCATCGGCGAACTCGATCTCAACGAAGCCGCCGCTTTCAATCCCACTTCGTCATCTCCGTTCGATTTCATTCCCCCGGCCCCTCCTGTGGAAGAAGCCCCGGTCATGCCTCTCATGCCCGCCTTCGAACCCATGCCCTATGCGCCCTATGCGCCCGATCCATCCGCTCGTACGCCAGTTCTGGGCGATGAGCCGCCCACGGTGCCGGGCTTCCCAGTCATGGCGGCCTTCCCCGATGCCATGCCCGCCGCGGGTCCGGTGGTAGATGCGGATTTGGCGTCGCTGCTTTCCGACATCGACTTCCAATTAGATTACGGAAGCCCCGAAGAGGCCAAGGAGGAGATCGGCGCCGCCCTCAAGCAGTATCAGGATCATCCTGAACTGCTGGCCCGGCTCCACCGCGCCGAAGAGACCCTGCGCAAGATCGGTATCGAAGCGAAATCCACGGACGACGGCGATTTCAGCCACTCCTTCTTCGACCTCACGGACGTGCTGGGCGACGCACTGCTGGAAACCGGCGAAGGCGAGGAAATGCACGACGCCACCAACGTGGTGGAAAAAGTGCAGAGCGTGGACGAGCTGTTCGCGGCCTTCCGCGAAGGCGTGGAAAAGCAGGTCCAGGGCGACGATTACGACACCCATTACAATCTGGGCATCGCCTACAAGGAAATGATGCTGCTGGAGCCGGCCATCGAAGAATTCAAGAAGGCCATGGACGATCCCGAGCGCACCATCGAATGCTGCTCCATGCTCAGCATCTGTGAGCAAGTGCAGAGCAACCAGGACGGCGCCATCGAGTGGCTGCTTAAGGGCATCCACGCGAAAGGTTTCCCACCCGAAGACAGCATCGGCCTGCGCTACGACTTGGGTGAACTATTCACGGCCATGGGTCGCACGGATGAAGCCAAGGTTGAATACCTAGCCGTCCACCAAATGGACCCCGACTACCGCGATGTGGCTTCAAGGTTAGGAGCCGTTACGGAATAATCAGTGCTTTTCTGATTATTCCGTAACGGCCCCTTATGCCGGCCAAAGGCCGGCGCGATGGGTGGTGCTGCGCTGCCAGGTCGAAGGACGTAACGGCCCCTTATGCCGGCCAAAGGCCGGCGCGA
>JANXXC010000183.1 GCA_025350765.1 Holophagaceae bacterium
CAGCCGCTCCCGGGAGCTGAACAACATGAAGAAATTGCCGCGCGAAATGTCCTTTCCTTCGGCGGCTTTGAACATTCCACTTTCCGCCACGCCGATGCGAAGCACCAGCAGCACCAAACCCAGAGAACCACCCACGAGGTAGGCCACCTTCCAGGTGAAAAATTTTCCAACCAGGCCCGCCACCACGGCCCCAGTCACGCCCACGCTGGCGACGATGGTGGTGCCGTAGCCTCGCAAATGGGTAGGCAGCGTCTCGCTCACCAGCGTGATGGCCGCGCCCAGTTCGCCAGCGAGGCCTAGCCCCGCGATGAAGCGGAGTGCCACGTACATGGGGATGCTGGTGACGAAAGCGTTGGCGATGTTGGCCAGCGAATAAAGCGCGATGCTGCCGAAGAGCACGGAGAGCCGTCCCTTTTTATCGCCGAGGATGCCCCACAGCAGGCCCCCCAGCAGCATCCCATTCATCTGCCAGCTCAGGAGCCTCCCGCCCACTTCCAGCAACTGTTCCGGCGGCACGCCCAGGGCCTTCAAGCTCGGCGTGCGAACAATGGGAAAGAGCAGCAGATCAAAAATATCCACGAAATAGCCGAGCGCGCCGACGATGACGGTGGCATTGAGGACTTGGCGAAGCGTGGATGGGCTGCTTGAATTCGTCATCATTGTCTCGGATCGAGGGAATGGATTATTGAAGCACGAGCTTCTTACTGAGAGAGGCTATGAGCCAAGAGCTATGAGCAAAAAACGGCGCCAAAGGGCGCCGCTCCATGTTGAACCTCGTACCTCAACCCTCGACCCTCACACCTACTTCAATGCTTCATCGCGTCCAAAGTGGCGATGGCGTCGCTGTGGACGAGTTCTTCCTCCATCCATTTGTGCGCGCCTTCGAGGACCTGGGTGCTGACCTTGAGCTTCAGGGCGTCGGCGTTGTGCCAGAGGTCGTGGAACTTGCCGTTGATACGCTTCTTCATGTTCTCGCAGAAGAGATCCGCTAGGTCGGCGGCCTGGGACGCGTAAGGCGCGTTGGCTATTTTGAGATCCTGCGCGTAGAGCACCGTGGCGCACATGGCAAAGAGATCCGCGCCGATTTCCACACCGCGGAACAGCGTCGCCTGCTTGCGTTCCAGCTTGGGTCCGTTGAGCACCATCTTGTGGAAGAGGGCGCGGCTGAGCTTGCGGGTGTGGCGTTCGGCGTAGCGGAGATGCTTGCCCAGAGGGCCGTAGGCGCTGTGTTTGAAAGGCGTCAGCAGGCCGAACCAGCGGCTCGGGTACCAGCCTGCATAAAACAGGGCGGCCTTGGGCAAAGCCTTCAATTTAGTGCCGAGGCTGTTCTTGGGATTCACCACCTCGAAGGCCTTGGAAAGGTGCGTGTCCAGGGCTTCCCGGGCGATGAAGAGGCGCATGATTTCGGAGCTGCCTTCAAAGATCATGTTGATGCGGAAATCGCGCATCATGCGCTCGATAGGAATGGGCACGTCGCCTCGTGCTCTAAGGGAATCAGCGGTCTCGAAGCCGCGCCCACCGCGGGCCTGAAGGGCCTTGTCGATGGCGATCCAGCCTTCTTCGGTGGTCCACATTTTCGCCATGGCGGCTTCCAGGCGGATATCACGGTTGGCGGCATCCGCCATGCGATTGCAGAGCTTGGACATGGCTTCCACGGCGAACCCCGTGGCGGCGCAATCCGCGGCGGTCTGGCCGATGGCTTCGTGCTTGCCGATGATCTGGCCCCATTGATAGCGCTTGCTATCCCAGGCGCGATGCAATTGCGTAAGCCGCTTGAAACCGCCCATGACGCCACTAGGGATACTGAGGCGCCCGGTGTTGAGGGTGACCAGCGCGAGCTTGAGACCCTTGCCTTCGCCCAGCAGCAGATTCTCTTTGGGCACTTTCACATTGGTGAATTTGATGATGCCGTTCTCCAGGGCGCGCAGGCCCATGAAGTGGCAGCGGCGCACTACTTCGACGCCCTCCCACTGGCGCTCTACGATGACAGCGCTGATTTTTCTAGTGTCGTCATGGCGGGCCATCACCACGTAGAGATCCGCGCAGGTGCCGTTGGTGCACCAGAGTTTTTCGCCGCTGAGAATGTAGTCGCCCTCAGGTGTTCGCGTCAGCGTCGTCATGAGGTTCGCGGGATCGCTGCCCACTTCGTTTTCAGTTAATGCGAACGCGCTGATGGCGCCCTTGGCGATGAGGGGCAGGTATTTCTGCTTCTGTTCCTTGGTGCCGAAAAGCTTGAGGGGCTGGGGCACGCCGATGCTCTGGTGGGCGCTCAACAGGGCCAGCAGGTTGGCATCCTGGGTGCCCAGCAACTCCATGATGAGGCCGTACTCGTACTGGTTCAGGCCGATCCCACCGTACTCTGCGGGGACCTTCATGCCGAAGGCGCCGATGTCCTTCAGTTCTTGGACGTACTCCGGCGGATATTGGGCTTCGCGGTCAATGCGATCCGAATCCACTTTCGACAGGAATTCTTTCATGCGGTGGTAGAAGGCCAGGTATTCCGGACGAGGCGGGGGGGCCTGGGGCACGGAGGTGAGAATGCTGAGATCGAATTTTCCGCCGAAGACTTCCTTCAGAAAACTCGGGGCTTCCCACGCGCTTTCGCGGGCATCTTCGGCCACTTGCCGGGATTCCTCTTCGGAGAGTTTTTTGGGCTGGCTTACGGGATCAAGCACTTCGTTGGACATGGAGCCTCCTGCTGAATAGCCAGTGTGATGCCGCCGTAAATGGGTTGCCACACTTACCAGGGGTCAAGCCCTGTCCGGGCTGACGCCACCCGATGGCGGATCAAACGCAAACCCCAGTTATTGGCTTCTCTTTGCCCAAAAAAAGCGGGAGCACAGAGATCGCAGAAAAAAGCCGGAAGTCACAGAGGGAGTCGCCCGCTGGCACGCTTGGGGCGCCCGCGTTTGCGGGCATCACCGCTTCGCGGTGAGGATTCGGGCGCGGCCTTGATCGCTTTTTGGGAGCGAGTCATCGGCCGCGCCCGAATCTTTGGCCCCTGCTGGATGGATCTCGAAATGAGCGGCTCCGCGAACCTCCGCTTCTCCGCGCCCCTCTGCGTAGTGTGTTTCTGCTGACTTCATCTCAAATGCCCAATTTGTTTCGAGATAAATGAGATGAGAATCCTTGGGAATTAGGTGATTTTTTACTCTCAAGGCTTGAACGGTTCTTTCAGTGGCTTTCCGCAGGCCAGATCGCGGAGGGCTTCCAGCAAAACGTGGACCCCGCGGTGCAGGTCCACCACGGGGATCTGCTCATCCACGTCGTGGCCGGGATAGGGCTGTCCTGGAAACCACATGCCGAAGGCGATGGCGTTAGGAATGCGCTTGGCATAGGTGCCGCCCCCGGAGATCGCCGGTGGTTCTGCCTTTCCAGTGGCTTTGGTATAGGCCGTCAGCAGCCTTTTCACGAGCTTTCCGTTGGGATCGAAGATGAGCGGGTCATCATCAAAGAATCCGCCCATGACGAGTTTTGCGCCGCTGCGGGCATTGAATTCCGAGACGGTTTTTTCGAGGTGGGCTTTGAGCTGTGGCCCCGTCATCACCGGTGTGCGGCGGATGTTGATGGTGAGGCGCGTGGTGCCGTCGGGTTTTCCAGCTGCGTCCAAGTTGGGCTTGAGCGTGGCGACATTGACCGCCATGCGACCGAAGACCGGATGGTTTTCTGTGAGACCCAAACCTGTTCCGTAAAGGTCCTGACCCGCGAGCCTAGCGAAGGCCAGCAGGTCATCGGCGACGCTCTTGGGTAACCTGCCCTCCATGAGCTTCGCCAGAGCTACCAGTGCGTTCCGGCCGCCTTCGATGTTCACGCCCGCGTGGGCGGATTTGCCGTGGACCTCGATGGCCAGATCATCTCCAGGTAGCTCAACAACGAAGCTTTTGGTGCCTGGGGCAACCTTCGGCATCTCCCGACTAAGGCGATTTTGAAACCCCGCGTCACCGCCTATGGAATGCTTCGCGCCAAGGATCAGAATGGACGCTCGATCCGGCACGATGCTCGTGGCCAATCCCGCTTCCAGCCGCGTGACCTGATTTTGGTTTTCGACCCGCGAGTCGAGCTTCGAATCCAGCCACAACGCATTCCATCCCTTTTCACCCACCACCACCGGGAAGGCCGAATCCAGCACCAGGCTGAAGGCAGGGGCGGCATGGGTCTTGAGGTACTCGGCCATGTCGAGGTTGCTGCTCTCTTCGTCGCTGCCCACGAGAAGGCGGAGGGTGTAGGTGAGAGGGGCGTGGGTTTCCTTCAAGGCCTTCATGGCCAGCAGCGCTTGAACGATGGGGCCTTTATCATCCGCCGCGCCGCGGCCCAGCACCTTCCCGTTCTTCAGGGCGCCTTGAAAGGGGGGGATGCTCCAGGCTTTTTCATCCACGGGCTGAACATCCCCATGCACCACCAACCCCAGCACGGGCGAGCCTTCGGGGCCCGGCAACTCGATCTCCGTCACCTTCCCGGCGTCGCGCACGGTGAAGCCCAATTCTGCGCCCAGCTTCAGAAGCCACGCCTGCTGGTCCTTCCGCGCCTTCTCATTGCCCGCCACCGTGGGAAAGCGCAGGACCTCTTGCAGCAGCGGCACCGCGCGCCTGGCCAATTTCTGATCGTAATAAGCACGAGGCTTCGCGGCCCCTTGAGCGAGAAGGGGGAGAACGAGCAAACCAGGGAGGATGCGCATGAGAACTCCTGTCAGACTTTCCCTCATTTCAACTGCGAGGGAAAGCGTGATTGACGATGCGGCAAGGCCATGGCCCGAAGCGCCCCCAACTTCCGTAGGGCAATGCGTTGTGCCCTCTCAGGTAGAAGTGGACGTGGCCATCATCGGCGCGGGCATCCACGGCTGCGCGCTGGCTCGGGAACTCACGTTGCGCGGCGTCTCCTGCGCCGTGGTGGATAAAGGCGCCATCGGCGGCGGCACGTCGCAATGGTCCTCGCAATTGCTGCATGGGGGCATCCGCTACCTTCAGACCGGCGACATCAAACAGATGCGCGAAGGCCTGGCGGAGCGGGCCACCTGGGCCAACATCGCGCCTTGGCGCGTGGCTTGGAAAAGTTTCTGGATGCCGCATCGGGGATTCTTTGAAGGCCTTTCCCATCGCATCGGCATCGGCCTCTATGATCGCTGGGGCCGAGATCGCCCGGGATGGCCGCCCACGCTCCATCTTGGGGCGGTTCCATCCGATGTTTTCGAGGCGGATCTCCGCGCCGCGAGAACACCATTTCGTGGCGCGGTGGCCTATGCGGATCTCCTGACCTGGGACCGGGATCTGGTGAAAGATCTGGCCGCTTCCAGTGATGCGACCTGGCTTGACTTTCATGAAATCGAAGGCTTCGAAGACGAGAGCGGAACGTTGAAAGTCGCGCGGCTGCGGGATCTGCGCGATGGCTCGTCGCGGGCGCTGCACGCGAAAAAATGGATTTTCGCATTGGGTCCGTGGAATGACGGCTTCATGAAAAGATGGTTTGCCGAGGATAGAAAGCGCTTGCGACTTTCCAGCGGCATTCATCTCTGGTTCGACGCGCCGGAGCTACTGAAAGGCTGCGAGCATCCATGGGCCTTGATGCGCGGCCATGGCCGCATCCTTTTCGTGATCCCCCGCGATGGTTTGCTTCAGGTGGGCACCACCGAGCGGGCGGTGGAAGACGGCTGGGTTCCCATCCTCGAGACCGAGCGTGAAGAATTATTCCTCGCCCTCGAAGAAAACATTCCTGCCATTGCTTGGCGGACTCTCCCCATCCGCGCGGAAGAGCTGGGCGTTCGCCCCCTGGTGCGGCCTCCCAAAGACAGTTTCGGCACCCCAAAACTCAGCCGCGAAGCGGTATTGGAAGTACATCCAACCTTCTCGAACCTGCGCCTGGTGCTGGGCGGCAAACTCACCACCGCGCGCGCCCTCATGGATCGCCTGGCCACCGAGATCACTGGAAGGGAATGCCCCGAATCACGGATGCGGATCTTAAGCCGTGGCGGGGATGGGGAGCCGTAACGCCTTCGATTTAGGTTGGAGCATCACCCATCGCGTCGGCCTTTGGCCGACATAAGGGATGGACAAAGCGGCCCACTCTAGTAAAATCTAAGGTTCCGCTTGGATCAAATGCGCCAGCCGGAGAAAGCGGTCCCGTAGCTCAGCTGGATAGAGCATCAGACTACGAATCTGAGGGTCGTACGTTCGAATCGTATCGGGACCACCACAAAAAAATGCCACCGAAGTTGCGGTGGCATTTTTCATTTTGGCACGGCCCTTATACCCTGAAGGACACAACTGCTTGACCATCATTTGGATGACCCAATTATTTTGTCGCAACGGCTTATCCTGAGTGCGGCCCCAATCATTCGATCCGGTAAAACCTTCCCTAGGGCCTTCAGCCCAACCTGGACTAGATCCAATGCAGAACCTGCTGACCCGAGCCTTGAAGAGTCACGCCCGAGGAATGTATGGGGAAGCGATTGAAGACTACCGGGCCTTTTTGACCGTTTATCCGGATCATGTTCAGGCCATCACCAACCTCGGCATGGCCCTTTGGTCCATGCGGGATGAACGGCAGGCTATCGCGCACCTGCGTCGGGCATTGGACATCAATCCTGGCTTCGCCGCTGCCTGGAATAATCTTGGGGCCCTGCATCTCTCCTCCCATCGGAATGCCGAAGCGGAAAGTTGTTTCCGAAGGGCGGCCACGTTGGATCCCACCAGTCCGGATCCGGTCTTCAATCTGGCTAAGCTTTTGTTGCTGGAGCGCCGGATGGAGGAGGCCGAAGCGATGTTTGCGAAGGTCCATAGTATGGCGCCTGGCCGGGTGGAACCTTTGCTCGGGATTTCCCGGATCTACTATTTCAGCGGACGCCTGGAAGAGGCACTAAAAGCGGTGGACCAGGCCAGCCTCCTGGCACCGGGCCACCCCTTGGTGGAGACTTTTCGGCTGCTTCTTCACAACTATCGCGCTTGGGATTCTGTCGAGGCTTTGCGGGAGGCTCATCTGGCCTTCGGACGTGAACTCAGCGGCAAATTCGCCAGGCTTCTTCCGGAGCCTTCTTTCCCGGCACCAAGCGGCCGAATCCGGGTCGGTTATCTGGCCTCAAATTGGCACGACCACTCCAACCTCCGTTGCTCCCTTCCGGTCTTCGAGGCGCATGATCGAGATCGGATCGAGCTGTTTTGCTACCACCTGGGGGAGGTGGTGGATGGACTCACCGACCGTCTTAAGGCCGGGGTGGAGCACTGGCGGGATTGCAGTGGGCTTTCCTCCCTGGCGGTGGCCCAACGGATCCAAGGCGACTCGCTGGCGATCCTGGTGGGCCAAGAAGGCTACTTCCAACCGGATGTGGTGGAGGTCCTGGCCCATCGGGTCGCGCCCATCCAGGTGACTTGGAGCGGGTATCCCCATAGCTGGGGCTTGCCCACCGTCGACTACCGCATCACCGATGCGGTTTTGGATCCACCCGCCGGGGACACCCTCCCGAGCCGAGAACGCCTGGTGCGATTGCCCTGGTTCAGGAGTTTTCTCCCGCCGGTCAACGCGCCTGATCCAGGTCCACCGCCGGCCTTGAAGTCGGGATACCCGACCTTCGTCTCGTTTAACAATCTGGCAAAGATCGGGGACTCCTGTGTGTCGCTTTGGGCGGAGATCATGAAGGCGGTACCCCTGGCTCGGCTTCTCATCGGGCAATCCGAGGAAGGCCTAGCCCGGGATGGGCTCCACCGCCGACTGCGAGAGCATGGGATGGACATGGGACGAGTTTCCTTCCTTCCCCGGTTATCGGAGGAAGACTACCTGAACTGCCATCGGTTGGCTGACATCCACTTGGATTCCTCGCCCTATTCGGGAGTCACCATCGCCGCCTCCGCGCTTTGGATGGGTCTGCCCTCGGTCTGTCTAGGACTCAACTGGGCCGCCAGCCTGGAGGGAGCATCCCAAGTCATCGCGGCGGGCTTTCCGGAGCTGGTAGTCCAAGATCCGGAATCCTACGTGGCCCTGAATATCCGATTGGCCCAGGATCTGCCGGGGCTCGCGGCTTTCCGTTCCAGCGCTCGGGCCCGCATGGCCGCTTCACCGCTGTTGGATGGCGCAGGGCTGGCCCGGAACTTGGAGGATGCCTTTGAAGCCATGATGAAAGCTCATCCACTACCCAGTCCGGCTCTGTAATTCCGTTCGAACGCGCTCCCATTCGCCTTCGAGCTCGTCCATCCGTTCCCGGACCGAGGCAAGATCTCCGTTTTGCGCCAGGGTTTCCAACTCCTCGCAGAGGCTCATCAGGCCTTTCGCGCCCAAGGTGCCGCTGTTGGATTTGAGATTGTGGAGTTGCCGCACGACCAGGGTGGCGTCCTGGTTTTGCAGAGCCTCATGAAGGCTCTGGATGCGCTTTGGGCCATCCACCAAGTAGTCGTGGATGAGGGAGGCGACCCACCCGTCGCTGGCGTCGGGATCCAGGGTTTCCAGGGCCTCCAGCGAAACCTCGTCCACCGCGCCCAAGATGGAAGGCTGCCCGGGATGCATTTCTAAGGGCAGCCACACGGCGAGGGTGGCGCGCAGGGCGTCAGGGCGGAGAGGCTTGACCAGGTAGTCGTCCATCCCGGCCGCTAGGCATTTTTCCCGCGTGCCGCCCATGGCGCTGGCCGTCAGAGCCACGATGGGCAGGCGCCAGCCGCGGCGATTCTTGAAGGCGCGTCTACGGATTTCAGCGGTGGTCTCGAAGCCATCCATGCCCGGCATGTTGCAGTCCATGAGCACCAGGTCGAAGGGAACCCGATCCAGGACTTCCAGGGCCTGTTCTCCGCTCGGGACCACGTCGCATTCGAAGCCAAGCGCCGCGACCATGGCCTGGGCCACCTTCCGGTTCATGGCGTTGTCGTCGGCGACAAGGATTCGGCGGCCATTGGTCGTTGGGAGGGCAGGCGCTGCGCGCAAATCAGGGATGGGTTCCTGCGTGATGCCCAGGATCATCAGCATGGCCTCGCGGAGGCGGCGGCGGCGCAACGGCTTGGGGAGAACCGCAAGGTGAGGGTCCGATAGTCTTGAAGCGAGGTCGGCGGCGTGGTGAGCCGGTGCCAGGACCAGCACGGGCAGCGCACGGGTGAGCGGATCGGCTCTCAAAGCATTGATTTGGGTGATGGCGGTGGCTTCGGGCAGGTCCTGGATCAACAGCATCGAAGTGCCATCATGGACCAGGGTCCGGATATGTTTTGCGGCCTCCTCGTCGGGATTCAGCGGCTCCATGGCCAGGTCCATGGATTGCAGCATCCACGCAAGACCCTGCAGGGTCGCGGCCTTGGAGCCCATGCCGAAGATGCGGATGTCCCTGGGTAGAGCGGGCCTAGCCGGGTCTGGCGGGACCATGCCCGGTGCGGCTGCATCGAAATCCAGTTCCAGCCAGAACGTGCTGCCCTGGCCGGGTTCGCTTTCCACCCCAATGCGGCCGCCCATGAGTTCTGTCAAGCGCCCGGAGATGGCAAGACCCAGTCCCGTGCCGCCATATCGCCGGCTGGTGCTGCTATCCGCCTGAGAGAAGGCATGGAAAAGCCGCGCCTGGGCCTCGGCGGGAATGCCGATTCCGGTGTCGCGCACCTCGAATCGCAGGCGGATTTTTTGAGGGGAGGCGGCACGGGATATCGACAGGGTGACGCCGCCTTCATGGGTGAATTTGATGGCGTTGCCCACCAGGTTGGTGATCACCTGGCGAAGGCGGCCGGGGTCGCCACTCAGGGCATCGGGGACATCCGGCGGGATGAGGGCGGCGATCTCTAGACCCTTGGCCTGGGCGGGCTCGCTAAGGAGGCCGAGAATTTCTTCAACGGAATCGCGCAGGCCGAAGGGGACTTCCTCAATCTGGATTTTGCCGGCCTCGATCTTCGAAAAATCCAGGACATCATTCAGGATGCCCAGCAGGTTTTCGGCGGAGTGATGGACCGTTTCGGCGTAGTCGCGCTGGCTCGCGAGGAGGCCTGAATCCAGCAGCAGGCCCGACATCCCGATGATGCCGTTCATGGGTGTTCGGATTTCGTGGCTCATGGTGGCAAGGAAATCCGACTTCATGCGCGTGGCGGTCAGGGCCTCATCCCGCGCTTCGGCCAACTCGTGAGTGCGAGATTCCACGATGGCTTCGAGCTCTTCCTTCTGGGCATGGAGAAGGCGCAGGCGAGCCTTGATAAAGAGGACGACGCTGCCCGCCAGCAGAAGCCCGTAGATCAGGTAGGCCCACCAGGTCGCCCATGGCACGGCACGGATGGTGAATGGGAATGTGATGGGGCCCGAGACATTGCCGGCGAAATCACGTCCCCAAACCTTGAAGGTGTAATGGCCTTGAGGCAGGGTGGTGTACTCCTTTTTGGTATCCACGATCCAATCGGTGGGGGCTGGGTCAAGGCCTTCGAGTTGGACTCGGAAACTGGTGTCGCCTTCGCGGAAATAGCTGAGAAGGGCGAAGTCGAAGCGCAAATGATTCTGGTTATAGGGCAGGGAGGTTCCTTCTTTCAGAGCTTGGCCGGTGGCCACAAGTCTGGCTGCCTCTAGCCGCAAGGGCTTCTGGAGACTGTCATCGACCACCTTCTCAGGATCCAGCATGGCGGTGCCCAGCACGGTGCCGGTCCAGATGCGTCCTCGGGAATCCTTGAATGTGGAACCTTGAGTGCAACCGTTGCTGGGCAGACCATCGCCGGTGGTGAAGGTGAATGCCTCGTACTCCGCGCCCGCAGCGTAGCGGGGCCGGAATCGCGTCACGCCGCGCAACGTGAAGAAATAGATCTGGCCCTTCGCATCCTGTTCCAGTCGGTAGACGGTGTTGTTGGGAAGAGCCGGATTGCTCTTGGTATCGAAGAGGGTCCAGCCTTTTTCGGGATGATCCAAGTCCATGCGCGAGGCACCGCCGCCATGGAAGCCGACCCAAAGGTGCCGCTCACCATTTGGCCCCTTCAGCTCGATGATGTGACCCGCCCTTTTCCCGGGAAGCTCGGCTGAAGTCGGGTAAGTGCGCCAGGTTCCCCGGGTTTCATCCAGGCAGGCAATACCTCCGCCACGGGTGCCTACCCAGATCATCGGCTCCCCGTTGGCGTTCTTGGCCTCGCAAATGGAGACGACGAAATTGTGGGGCAGACCATTCTGAGTGTTGTACAGGCGCCATTCGCCTTTCTCAATGCGAGTGAGCCCTTGCCTCGTGGCCACCCATAGCACCAGATTTCCGGCGGGCGACCGAGTCTGTTTTATATCGTAGACCCAGGAATCGGGCAGGCGTTCATTGTGCTCAAGAAATGACCAGTGATCCCCTTGGAGTCGGGCGACCCCGGCACCCCGGGTGCCAATCCAGAGCGTTTCACCACCGTTCTCATCGTCCGTTCGATAAAGGTTCATGATGGCGGTGGTAGGTTGTCCAGCGATGGATTCAAAGGTGGTCCAGCGGCCATTCTGCAATCGGTTCAAGCCTCCGCCAAGGGTGCCGAACCACATGGTTCCATCCCGCATCTCCTGAATGGAAAAGACCACATTTTCGGAGAGGCCGGCGAGGGTCGTGTAGCTGAGCCAGCGCCCAAGGGGGAGCCGGGCCAAGCCACCGAAAGTGCCGATCCACAGCGTCGTGGGCCCAGCCGCGGGATGGGTTGAGGTGAGGCTGCGGACCACGTTACTGGGCATCCCCATCCGGGTGTCGAAGGAGGACCAATTCCCTGATTCGAATTTCGCCAGGCCTCCTTCGGTTCCTGCCCAGATCACGCGCTCACCGCGCTGGTTGAGGGTTTCCTTGAATCTGAAGATGTACACGCTGTTCAGTCCGGGCGCGGATACCACGGGATGCCAGCTGTGGCCGTCGAACACCGAGTAGCCGCGTTCCGTGCCGACCCAGATTTCCCATCGCCCGAGATCCCGGCTTTCCATGAGGCAGAGGGCCACTTCATTTTGCAGGCCAAGGGCCTTGGCGCCCCAGTGGTCCCACCTTCCATCGCTGCGGCGATAGACCCCTTTTTCCGTGGAGATCCAAAGTTCAGAGGGACCGCTATCCTTCCGGGATTCAATCAGTGAGAAGGCTGTGTGGAATGGCTCAGGTGGAACGACGGACTCCCAAACGCCCCGCTTCAGACACCAGAGGCCGTGATCCTGGGTCCCAGCCCAGATGATGGATTGACCGTCCTCCAAGGTCTCCAAAAGGCTGAGGGCCTGACCATCGGGGAAATTTTCCGAGGGACCATAGCTGGTCCACCGACCATCCTTGTAATGCTGCACGCCATCGCCCCGGGTGCCGAACCACATGCTTCCATCCTTGGCCGGGAGAATCGCCACGACCCACGCGGAAACGCTGGGATGCGGCATCGGCAAGGTGGTCCAATCCCGCCCGTTGAAGCGCACGGCGCCATCCTGGGTGGCGATCCACAGATAGCCGTTCGCATCGAAAACAACGGCTTCGATGGAATTCTGTGGCAGGCCATCTTTATCCGTGTAGACCCGGATGGGAAGGCGGCCTGAGCTGGCCACGTCGGAGACCGGATTCGATTTTTGAGATGGAGATGAACCCGCCTTCACCCAGGCGAAGCCGCTCAGGCAGACCATCCACCCGAGCAGCACGGCCACTGTGCGAAAAGCCAACTTCACGGCGAACCCTTGTCGATTGAGACAGGGCAAGCATAGAGCAATGTTGAAAAGGAGCCAGAAGAATCGGACCTAGCCAGGACTAGTTGTCCTTGCCTAATAGTTTTTTGATGGTGGGTGTTAGCAGGATGAGAATCACGGCCGCCAGGGTAGTAATGATGAAGATGCTTACCATGATTTTGCCGGGGGAAATAGTGGTGAAGAGCCCCCCGGTCTTGGCTGCTAGCTTGTTTCCGAAAGATAACGAAAGGAACCATACGCCCATCATCAACCCTCCGAATTTCGCGGGCGCGAGGCGGCTGGTGGTGCTCTGCCCCACGGGAGAGAGGCAGAGTTCGCCAATGGTGTGGATGAAATAAGTGCCCACGAGCCAATAGGGGCCTGTTCTGATCCCTGCGGTTTGGAAGGCCTCTGATCCTGTGGTCATTACAGGAAGGCCCATGGCGCGTCCCGCGAAGGCGAGCGCAGGAACGAGGATCAACATACCAAGACCCGCGCAAAAGAGACCAATGGCGAATTTCGAGGAGGCGCTGGGATCGCGCTTTCCAAGGTAGACCCAGAGCCAGCTCAAGGGCGGCGCTAGCAGCAGGATCCAGATGGAATTCACACTCTGATACCAGCTTGAAGGGAAGGTGTAGCCCAGCACGGTGCAGTCGGTCAGGCGGTCGGCGAACAAAGTAAGGGTGCTGGCGGCCTGCTCAAAGGTGGCCCAGAAGAACACCGCGAAGAGGAAGAGGATGAAGATCACTCCCACACGCTTACGCTCTTCGGAAGTCAACACGACGTAATCCCAGTTGAAGAAACCGAACGCAGCGCCCAGGACCAAGCCGCCCAGTGCGGACCAGATGGGCGGCAGGAGGTCCAGCGCGGCAATAGAAACAATGGCGCAGCCGAGAAGGCTGAAGACACCCATGGAAATCGGGAGGTAGCGGCTCCGCAGATGGGCGTCGTCCAAATGCGATTCCGCTTCTGCGGCGGCGATCTCTTCTCGGGTCGTTTTCGCGGGTTTCAAACCAGCATCACCTAGCTTGTGCTGCTGAATTAGATACTGCACGAGCCCAAGAATCATGGCGACGCCAGCGGCGGCGAAGCCCCAGTGCCATGGGTTGTGGACCGTAACGCCGAACTTAGCCATGAGGGCTACGAAGCGGGGGTCCTGGGCCATATAGCCCACCACCAGCGGCGCCAAGAGCGCGCCGATATTGATGCCCATGTAGTAAATCGAATAGCCCGCGTCGCGGCGGTGATCCTCCTGGGCGTAAAGCTGTCCCACCATCGTGGTAGCGGAAGTCTTCAACATGCCGGTGCCAACGACGATGAACACCAGGCCGCCAAAGAAAAAAGTGTTGGATGAAAAGGCCAGGGCCAGATGGCCCATGGCCAGCAGCACCCCGCCGATGAAGACAGATTTGCGGTAGCCCAGGAATCGATCCGCCACCCAGCCGCCGGGAAGAGCCGCGAGATAGATGGACATGGTGTAGGCGCCGAGGATCGCGGCGCCCTTCGTATCGCTAAGCCCCATGCCACCTTTGGTGATGACGGTAGTGAGATAGAGCAGTAGGATTCCGCGCATTCCGTAAAAACTGAAGCGCTCCCACATCTCTGTGAAGAACAGCACCATCAGCCCGCGTGGATGGCCAGCGATCCCCGTGTTATCAAGAAGGCGCGGGTCAGCGCTTTCATCCATTGTCATTCCATCGCTCATGGCATTTCCTGCGGGTCATATCGTTGAGAAGGGTGGAGCAATCAGTCTACAAGTTCTTTTGGATGAAGTCCCACATGGCTTGGGCCCGGGCGTAGACGTGCGATGGGGCGCTGGGTCCGTGGGTGGAACCCGGCAGGAGCACCATGTCGGCGATGAAGCCCGCCTTCTGGATGGCATCGAGGAACTGGGTGGTGTTCTGCGGGTGGACGTTGTCGTCCAGGGTGCCGTGAAGCAAGAGCAACTTTCCATGCAGATTCTTCGCGGCGTTCATGACGGACGTGGCAGCGTAGCCTTCGGCGTTGTCCTTCGGCAGGCCCATGTAGCGCTCGGTGTAGATGCTGTCGTAGAGGCGCCAATCCGTAACCGGCGCGCCGACGATGCCGACCTTGTACTTTGAGCAGTGAGTGAGCGCATAGGCGGTCATGAATCCGCCGTAGCTCCAGCCTTCCAAGCCCACGCGGTCCAGGTCCGCCCAAGGCCGCCGCCCTAGCCAGGCCAGTCCATCAAGCTGGTCCTTCAATTCCTGTTCGCCGAGATGTTTGGTGATGCCTTCGGCGCTGGCCAAACCTTTTCCCGAGGCGCTGCGGTTGTCGCAGATCCACACCACGTAGCCCTGCTGCGCGAGGAAGTGATACCAGAGCATCGAGGCGCTGAAGGCATCCGAGACCTGCGGGGCCTGGGGCCCGCCGTAGATGTGCTGGACGATGGGGTACTTCTTTTTCGCGTCGAAATCCGGTGGCAGCACCAGCAAGGTGGGCATGGGAAAGCCGTCCTGGGTGAGCACCGTCTGAAAGATCAGGCGCCCGAATCGGATGTCCTTGAAAGCGTCCGTAAGGTGAGCGTCCAGAGCCCGCAGGATCCGCCCATCCGCATCCGCCAAGCCTATTTGGGAGGGGGTGGTGGCGCTGCTCCAATTGTCCACGGCGAACCGGAAATCCGGACTGAATTTCACGCGATGGGTCCCGTTCCGCAGGGTGTGGCGCGCCATCAGACCATTGGGCCCGGCGCCCGCCAGATCGGCGCTGTAGGCGTCGAGGCCCGCGGGGTTGTTCTCGGTGGCGCTGAAGTAGACGCGCTTTAGTTTTTCATCCACGCCCAAAAAATCCCGCACTTCCCAAGAACCCGCCGTGATGGCGCGATCGAGCTTGCCTTTCTTGTCGTAGCTGTAGAGGTGCCGGTGGCCCGTTCGATCCGACTCTGCGATGAATCCGCCATCGTTCAGGAAGACCGGCAAGGGCAGGCGAGGCTGCCAGGCTTTGCCGCTCTCCTTCAGCATGAGTGAGCTTTTCGCGCCCTCGAAGCGGCGCAGTTCCAGCCAGGTCTGCACGCGATCCTGATAACTGGCTAGCAGCGCGCCTTTGGGATCCCAGCCCACTTGGACGATCAAGGTCTCTTGCCCCTCGAAGGGATCCTCCATCCAGGTGGTCTTGCCTTCGAGATCCACCACGCCGAGACGCGCCACGGGATTGGGATCACCGGGTTTCGGATAACGGGCCTCCAGCAATTTTTGGGGCTGGCTGCGGTCATCCACCAGGGTGAAGACCGGCACCTGGGATTCATCCAAACTGAGATAGGCGAGGCGTTGGCTGTCCGGTGCCCACCAGAAGGCGCGGAAGGTGCCGCGGCCATAGACCTCCTCCTGGTAGACCCAGTCCAGGCGGCCATTGAAGCGCGTCGCGGAGCCTCCGGAGGTGAGCCGGGTCTCTTTGCCATTGGTGAGATCCACCGCGTAAAGATCATTGCCTTGGAGATACGCGACCTTCTTGCCGTCGGGGCTGAAGGTAGGGTCGTCCTTCAGCTCTTTGGAGTGGGTGAATTTCTGGGCCTGGAGCCCTGCCTTCCCAAGTTCGATGTCGTAGAGATCGCCTTCCACCGCTAGAACGAACTGATGAAAATCCTTGTCCCAAGTGAAGGCGCCTCGATAGACCGCGCGGTGGGCGCTTTCCGGCTCCGCGCCGAGCTTCACCATTTCCGCCACCACCTTGTCCGGCTCGATGTACGGGGCGTTTGAGTTCAATTTCAGATCCATGCGCCTGACGCTGAGCTTGCCTTCCTCGGCGCGGGTCGCGAGTAGGGCTCCATCCGGTAACCAAGCGAAGCGGGTCTTGGGGTTGTCCAGAAAGGCGACCTTTTTGGTCGGATGATAGAGGCTGTCCACGCTCAAGAGTGTGTTGCCCTGAGGCTTTCCGACGGTCTCGCCCTGAGGGGGCATTGGCCGGGGCATTTGGGCCGCGAGAGCCGAAGTGAGGAGCAGAGCGAGCAGTGATGGGTGCATTGAATGGCTCATGGCGCGATCCTACAAATTTTCAGAGATGAAATCCCAGCTGGCTTTGATGCGGGCCCAGACATGGTGCGGCGCCACGGGGCCGTGGTCCGAGCCCGGGAGCAGCATCACGTCCACGGGTTTCAAGGCCTTTTGCAGGGCATCGATGAATTGGACGGTGTTCTGCGGATGCACGTTGTCGTCCAAGGTGCCGTGGAGGATCAGCAGCTTGCCGCTCAAGGAAGGCGCGGCCTTAAGAATGGAGCTGGCGTCGTAGCCCGCGGCGTTCTCCTTAGGCAGGCCCATGAACCGCTCGGTGTAGATGCTGTCATAGAGCCGCCAGTCCGTGACCGGCGCGCCGGCGATGCCCACCTTGTAGCCCTTGGAATGGGTGAGTGAATAGGCGGTCATGCTGCCGCCGTAGCTCCAGCCTTCCAACGCGACGCGATCCATGTCCGCCCAGCCCTGCAGCTTCAGCCAGGCCAGGCCGTCCATCTGATCTTGAAGTTCCTGAACGTAGAGCTGGTGATAGGACCCAGCGGCGGAAACGGCGCCCTTGCCCGAGGCCAGGCGATTGTCGCAGATCCAGACGACATAGCCCTGCTGCGCCAGAAAGTGATACCAGAGCATCGAGGCGTTCAGGGCGTCACGCACCTGATGAGTGCGGAAGGAAGGGAAGCCCGGGCCGCCGTAGATGTGCTGCACCACAGGATATTTTTTGGCGGGATCAAAATTTGGTGGCAGCACGAGCAGGGTCTCCATGGGGAAACCATCCCGGGTCTTCACCTGCTGGAATTTCACGGTGCCCAACTGAACAGCCTTGTAGAGGGGCGAGGGGTTGTCATCAATGAGCCGGAGGCGCGTGCCGCGCCTATCGAAAAGGGCCTGCTGGCGCGGCGTGGCGGCGTCGGTCGAGCTGTCCAAGAACATGGAGAAATCGGGACTGAAGGCCACGCTATGGGTGCCGGGTGCCTGGGTGAGCCGCACCATGGCAGGTTCCCGGGCGAGGGCTTCGGCCTTCTTCTTGCCCTTGGTTGTTTGGGGTTCCGGGGCCTTGCCGGTCAGCGTGGCCCGGTAGGCATCGAGTCCCGTGAAGCTGCGCTCCGTCGCCGCAAAATAGACCTGCTTTGAGGCTTCATCCACACCGAAGACATCTTCTACGCACCAGTCGCCGGAGGTCACGGCGTTCAGCAATTTGGCGTCTTTTGAGTAGCGGTAGAGATGGCGAAATCCGCTGCGATCCGATTCCCACAGGAAGGCGCCGTCCTTGAGGTAGCGGGGCAGGGGCAGACGCTCCTGCCAGGCGACCCCCTGCTCGTGGATGAGCAGTTTCGAACCCGTGCCTTGGTAGCTCCGCAGCTCCAGCCACGTCTGAACGCGATCCTGGAAGCAGGCCAGTAGCTCGCCGCCGGGGTTCCATCCCACCTGCACCAGCAGGGTCTCCTTGCCATCATAGGGATCTGCCATCCACGAGGTGTTGCCGCTGAGGTCCACTACCCCAAGACGGGCGATGGGATTGGGGTCTCCGGCTTTGGGATAGCGCGCTTTCAAGAATGTTTGCGGAGTGTTGCGATCGTCCGCCAGCGTGTATACCGGCACCTTGGTTTCATCAAAGGAAATGTAGGCGAGCCGGCTGGAATCCGGCGACCACCAGAAGGCGCGGAAACTGCCGCGGCCGTAGACCTCTTCCTGGTAGACCCAGTCCAGGCGCCCGTTGAACACCGTTTCTCCGCCACCGGTGGTGAGCCTTGTTTCCTGGGAGGTCTGGGTGTCCACGGAGTAGAGATCATTGCCGCGAAGAAAAGCCACTTGTCGGCCATCAGGACTGAAGGTGGGCTCATCCTCTTTGCCCGGTGCGCTCGTGAGGCGGCGGGCCTGGGCTTGCACCGCGTCCACGAGATAGAGATCGTCGGCGATGCTCACCACGAAAGCCGAGCGCGCTTCATTCCAGGACAATGAAGCGCTATCCAAAGCCTCGCTGGCGGCGGCTTCCGGGGCTCCGGCGACCTTCAGCGCTGCCAGCAGCCGGTCCGCCTCGAATAGCGGCTGCTTTTCCCAGGTTCGAGGATCCACGCGGAGCAGGGCCACCTTGCCGTTGCGCCGCTCGGTCTGCACCAGACTGCCATCCGGCGCCCAGGCCAGGCGCGTGGAAGGGGAACCGAGGTACTGGATTTTCCGTGAAGGATGGAAAAGCGATTCCAGGGTCAGCTTTCCGGTGCCCTGGCCGAGGAGCAAGACCGGGATGAAAAATCCGAAAAGCGCGGCGCGAAGACGCATGTATCCCTCGTCAGAAACCCTAGATATATCGCAAGACGAGGAAAGCCGGAAATGCTCAACCCAATAATCAGGACTCCATCAACCCAAAAATCGGAATACCCAAGTCACGGAAAACCCACGAAAGAACTCAGCAAAGCAGGTTCAGAGCCGCGTCCCGCCGAGGTCAATAGATGAGGGCGCGACCCGCCAGTGCCCACGTTCTCCGTGTCCCCACTTTTCGATGCTCGGTGTGATTTGACGGACCAAAGCCGATACTCAGGAGACTCAATTCGGCAGATGCTTTCGGGTCAGGTTGTCATGGCCCGTGGCCGTGACCCGGACATTGTCTTCGATGCGGATGCCGCCACAGGGTGTCAGGGCATCGATGAGAGCCCAGTCGAATTTACCGCTGTGCTCCATTTTGTCGCCGCCGCGAAAGGGGCGGAGGAGCATGGGGATGAAGTAGAGGCCCGGCTCCACGGTGAAAACGTTGCCTTCCTCGATCATGCGAGTGGTACGCAGGAAGGGGTGTTCCGGTGGTTGCGGCGCGGGGGCGCCGTCCGGGCCCAGCTGCTTCCCGGCCACGTCATGGACCTGGATTCCGAGGTGGTGACCGAGGCCGTGAGGGAAGAAAGGCTTGGTAAAGCCTTTGGTCACGGCTTCATCGCGGTCCGTGCCCCGCAGGATGCCGTGCTCCATGAGGATGTCGGCGATCTTGAAGTGGGCTTGATGGTGGAATTCGCCGTAGTGAAGGCCAGGCTTCACCATGGCGCACAACGCTTGTTGGGCTTTCTCCATGGAGGCCACCAAAGCGGCGAAGCGTGGGTCGCAGTGCGGCGCTGTGAAGGTCCGGGTGATATCCGAGGCGTAGCCATTGAAGCGCGCCCCCGCGTCCAGCAGCAGCACGGCGCCCTTGCGCGTGTCCTTGCGCTTGCCATGGTAGTGCAGGATGGCGCCCATCTCGTTGAGCGCCACGATGGTGGTGTAGGGCAGGTCTTCGTCCACGCAACCCACGGCTTTCACAAAACCCCAGTGAATTTCCAGCTCCGAGGCGCCGTTCAGGAAAGCCGCTTGGGCGGCCACATGCCCCCGCGCGCCCATCGCTTGCGCCTCGTTCATGCACGCCAGTTCATAGTCCGTCTTGAAGCTACGGGTCCAATCCAGGTGCTTGGTGAGGTTTTCGGGATTGACCGCGAGGCCAATGGATTCGGCCCTTTTGGGCTCATCGCCGAGGTAGGCGGATTTGGGGCAAGGGCCCAACGCGGTCCAGACCTCGTCGAGGGAACCACATTCCTGGATCTCGAATTCATCGGCCCAAAAGGGGGATCCCAAGGGGGCTTGCAGATACC
>JANXXC010000173.1 GCA_025350765.1 Holophagaceae bacterium
AGCGCAGCACCGGAGAAGCCCTCAAGTCCACGAGCCGATGAAGGGCGGGGTTGGGAATCCAGTTGGGGGTTTT
This sequence comes from Holophagaceae bacterium, assembly GCA_025350765.1. Taxonomy (GTDB): domain Bacteria; phylum Acidobacteriota; class Holophagae; order Holophagales; family Holophagaceae; genus JANXPB01. The sequence goes on from JANXXC010000173.1 coordinate 74, forward strand.
GTAATTCCCGTAGCGGGGAGGGTCCGGGTCATACACAAACTCCGGCGCCTCCAGCCCCAGATGCACCAGCTCCCGGATCTTGAAGCGATTCTGATCATCCACTTCCACCACGGCCATCGGGGCGCGTTCTTCCCGTACCGTGGATTTGAAGTAACCCGTGCTGAAAAACCGATCCTCAACCAACGGGATGAATCGGGAGCCGACATCGCGGCCCGCGTTGTGTTCGCAGACCTTCTCCCAATGTTTCAGATCAAGACTTCGGAATAGGAAGCTCCGATCATGGGCCGCCCTGCGGGCTTCATTCGAGGTCTTGTCCTGGTCGGAGTCCCGTACGAAGGCCCAGGCCACGCCCTCACGGAAATCCACGCGCTCGGTCCAGGGCGGCAGGGGCAATTCCACGGACGCTCCCGAGCGCCGCAGGATGCGAAGCTTCCTGCCCTCTTGGGTGATGAGGCGGTCCCCATCCCAGCATTGAAAGGTTGAGCTCCAGGGTCCTTGGGCTAAGGCTGGCGTGACGACTGCCACCAACATCGCGACGCAAAGTGAGAATCGGAGAGATCCCATCATTAGAATCCCGGAAATGATCCGAGCATACCGGACGGACTCAGCCCTTCGCTTCGAGCTTTTTCAATTCCGTCCACAGGAAGTCGCTGGATTTCACTTCGCGGCCATCGTTGTAGCGGATGAGGTAGGGCTTGCCGCTCATGGATGAAGCCGAGCCACAGAGCCGGATGAAATCTGGTGCGGTCTTCACATGAGTTCCGGATCTCTTCCGCTTCATGCGCAGATGCGCACCGGCTTGCGCGGCGGTGTAGGCCGAGCCGTTGCGGATAAATTGCACGTCTTTGAGGGTTTCCAGAGCCTGGATAAGGGCTCCGATTTTTCCAGATTCGGTGGGCTGGGCCTGGACCAAGGCGGGTGGAGTGAAGTACATGAGGCCTCCAGATACGAAAAAGCCCCGTCATGCGGGGCTTTTCGGATGGTTCCGAAAGTCACTAGGCCAGCGCGTTGACTTTCAAGGTCAGGCGGCTCTTGGTGCGGTCGGCGGCGTTCTTGTGGATGACGCCCTTCTTGGCGGCGCGATCGACCACACCCAGTAGGGCCGGCAGGGCGGCAGTGGCCTCGGCCTTCTTGCCCGTGGCGAGCACGGCCAGGAAACGCTTGACCTCGGTCTTCATGGCAGAGCGGCTGCCGCGGTTACGGAGGCGAGCCTCCACATCACGGCGGGCTTTTTTGGCGGCGGACTTGTGATTGGCCATTCTGATCTCCTGCTCCGGAGCTAAAACCCCAGAAGCGCGAATGACCATCCTATCGTAAAACCGCCCTGTTTCAAGGGGAAAAAGCTGGATAGAGCCCTGAGCGCTTCTCGCGGATTGGGGCTTCCCAAGAGGGCCTCACTTCGAGAAACTATAGGAGGCCCCAGGCCCCCAGACTCAGGAATTGAGGGTGGGCGGCGATGGAGCGGATTCGGGAAGCCTTTGAGAGTGCCTTGGCGGCGCGTGTGCCCGGCCATGGCGTGGCGCTGGAGCGCCCCAAGAGCGGGGACCTGGGCGACCTGGCCTTCCCCTGCTTCCGGGTGGCGAAGGCCCTGGGTAAGAGCCCGGTGCAGCTGGCTGCGGAGTTGGCTTCCCAGATCACCCTCGAAGGCGCCGATCTCCTCGCGGCAGGGCCCTATCTGAATTTGAAACTGCATCCCGAAACCCGCGCCAAGGAAGTGCTGGGCGGCCTGCTGGCCTCCAAACCCTATGGCTCCGGCGCCTCCAACGGTCAGAAGATCATCGTTGAGTACAGCTCTCCCAACATCGCGAAGCTCTTCACCATCGGCCACCTGCGTTCCACCATGATCGGCCACAGCCTGGTGCAGGTGCACCGCTACCTCGGTTTTGACGTGGTGCGACTGAATCACTTGGGGGACTGGGGCACCCAGTTCGGAACCCTCATTGCGGCCTACAAGCGCTGGGCCGAAGCGGTGAACCCCGAGCTCAACCGGGACTTCGAATGGGCCGATCCCGCCCCGGAGAACCGCCGCACGCCGCTGTTTAGGTTGTTTCAGCTCTACGTGCGCTTCCATGCGGAGGAAGAAAAAGATCCCGCCATGCGCGACGAGGCGCGGGACTGGTTCCGCCGCCTGGAGAAGGGGGATGCCGAGGCCCGGCGCCTCTGGACCTGGTTCCGTGAGATTTCACTGAAAGAATTCCTCCGCATCTACGATCGCCTGGGCGTGGGCTTCGACACCTTCGTAGAAGGCGAAGCCTTTTACGAAGACAAGCTCGCGGACACCGTGAAGGCTCTCGAAGCCAAACATTTGTTGCAGGAAGGCGAGCGCGGCGCGCGCATCGTGGACTTGGAGGATGTGGGAATCTCAACGCCCTGCATGGTGGTAAAGGCTGATGGAGGCTCAGTCTACGCCACCCGCGATCTCGCCACGGGCATCTATCGCCGCGACCATTACCAATACGACAAGTGCATCTACGTCATCGGCGCCGAGCAGATTCTGCATATGCAGCAGGTTTTCGCGGTGCTCAAGAAACTCGATCCCGGTTGGTTCACCGAGGGCAAGGTGATCCACGCGCCCTTCGGCCTCATCAGCCTGCCCGATGGCAAGATGAGTACCCGCAAAGGCAATGTCATCTTTTTGGAAGATGTGCTGGACGAGGCCGTGACACGGGTTCTCGCCATCATCGAAGAGAAGAATCCTGACCTGCCCCGCAAGGCCGAGGTGGCCGAAATGCTCGGCATAGGCGCCGTGATCTTTTTCAACGCGCTCAATGACCGGGTGAAGCCCTTCACCTTCACTTGGGATCGCGTCATCGCGCTGGATGGCGACACTGGCCCCTACGTGCAGTACGCCCATGCCCGCATCTGCTCGGTGCTGCGGAAAGCCGGTGCCGAATGGATGGCGAAGGCCGCGCCCGGCCTCCACGACAGCAAGGAGACCGCGACGGTGCCCTATGCCCCCTGGGAGGTGCCCACCGAACTCAAAGGTCTGGAAGCGCCCGAGGCTCAAGCCCTGCTCTTCGAATTGGCGGGCCTGCCTTCGGCCATTCGCGTGGCCCGGGAACAGCTCATGGCCACCGCCATCGCTCGGCAGTTGTTGGTCATCGCGCGGTCCTTCTCCAGCTTCTACACCAACTGCCCCATCCTGATCGCCGACAACCCGCCCGAAGTGCGGGAAGCGCGGCTGGCGCTCTGTGTGGCCACGGCACGAGCACTGCGGCAGGGGCTCTTTTTGTTAGGCATTCAAGCACCGGAGGAAATGTGATCCTATTTCCGATTTCCGATTTCGGATTTCCGATTTTCGCGGAGGCTTTGTGACGGCTGGCATCACGCGGGACCTCGGACCCATCCAAGCCAAATTCGTATTCGTCACCGGCGGTGTGCTGAGCAGCCTCGGCAAGGGCATCGCGGCGGCCAGCTTGGGCGCCTTGCTCGAAGCCCGTGGGCTCAAAGTCACCCTGATGAAAATGGATCCCTACCTGAACGTGGACCCCGGCACCATGTCGCCCTTCCAGCATGGCGAGGTATTCGTGACCGATGACGGCGCCGAGACGGATCTGGACCTGGGCCACTACGAGCGATTCACCTCGGTACCCACCACGCGGAATCACACCATCACCACCGGCAAGGTCTACAACACCGTCATCCAAAAAGAGCGCCGCGGCGATTACCTGGGCAAGACCGTGCAGGTGATCCCGCACATCACCGATGAGATCAAAGGCACCATGAAAAAGGTCGCCAAAGACGTGGACGTGGTCATCGTCGAGATCGGCGGAACCGTCGGAGACATCGAGTCCCAGCCATTCCTGGAGGCCATCCGCCAGTACAAATTAGAGGCGGGCGTGGACGAGCGCATGAAGGCCAACGCCATCAACATGCACCTGACCTACGTGCCCTACATCAAAGCCGCCGGCGAACTAAAATCAAAGCCGACCCAGCACAGCGTGAAGGAATTGCGCGCACTCGGCATTCAGCCGGACGTGCTGCTCTGCCGCGCGGAACAGGACATCCCGCGGGAATTGAAGGACAAGATCGCGCTCTTTTGTTCCGTGACTCAGGACGCGGTGTTCAGTGCCAAGGACGCCACGAGCATCTACGAGGTGCCCCTCAATCTGCACGAAGAAGGCCTCGATGCGAAAGTCGCGTACCTGCTGGGCCTGCCTGATGTCACGCCAGACCTCGGTGCCTGGAATAATTTGCTGCATCGCATCCGCAATCCCAAAGGCAGCGTTCGCATCGCGGTGGTGGGCAAGTATGTGGAGTTCAAGGAGAGCTACAAGAGCCTCACCGAGGCCCTCATGCACGCGGGCTACGGGCTTGAGACGCAGGTGGACCTGCAATGGGTGGAGGCCGAGCAGCTGGAGAGCGGCGATCCCGATTTGATCCTCAAGGATTGCGATGGCGTGCTGGTGCCTGGCGGCTTTGGCATCCGCGGCACCCGCGGCATGATCGAAGCCATCCGCTACGCCCGTGAAAGAAAGGTTCCTTTCTTCGGGATCTGCCTTGGAATGCAGATGGCTTCCATCGAATTCGCGCGCAACGTCGTGGGTCTCGAGGGCGCCGACAGCACCGAATTCGACGATAAACCGCGCCACAAGATCATCTTCAAGCTCCGCGAACTGATTGATGTGGAAGAGCTGGGCGGCACCATGCGCCTGGGCGCTTACGCCTGCAATCTCGTCCCCGGCAGCTTCGCCGAGAAGGCCTACGGCGCCACGGAAATCAGCGAGCGCCACCGCCACCGCTACGAATATAACCAGGCGGAATTCCGCAAGCCGCTGGAAGAAAAAGGTCTCGCCTTCACAGGCCTAAGTCCGGACGGAACCTTCGTGGAGATCGTCGAAATCGCCGACCATCCCTACTTCCTGGCCTGCCAATTCCATCCGGAATTCAAGAGCAAGCCCCTGGCCCCGCACCCGCTTTTCACGTCCTTCGTCAAGGCCAGCGCGGTGCACGGGAAATGAAACAATATCCAGCGATTACAGCGATGCTTACGATTAAAACCCATGGTTTTTCCTTTCGATGAAATCGCGGTAATCGCTGGATAATTTTCTTACCTTGTCCATCCCTATCTAAATAATCTGCATCTTCTGCGGCATCTTTGTTTTTGTTTTCCAAATCGAGGTCCCCATGCCCGCCACCGCCGACAAGCTCGCCATTGATACGCTCCGCTGCCTGGCCATGGATGCCGTGCAGGCGGCCAATTCCGGGCATCCGGGCACGCCCATGGCGCTCGCGCCCATGGGCTACGTGCTGTGGACGAAATTCCTGCGGCACAATCCGAATAATCCCAATTGGCTGGATCGGGATCGTTTCGTTTTGTCCTGCGGCCATGCCTCCATGCTGCTCTACGGTTTGCTGCACCTCACGGGCTACGACCTGCCGCTCGATGAAATCAAGCAGTTCCGCCAGTGGAATTCCAAGACGCCGGGCCATCCAGAATTCGGCCACACCGTGGGCGTGGAAACCACCACGGGGCCACTGGGCCAGGGCATCGGCAACGCCCTGGGCATGGCCATGGCGGAGCGCTGGCTCGCAGATTATTTCAACCGTCCCGATCACGAGATCGTGAACCATCGCACCTACGCCATCGTGAGCGACGGCGACGTGATGGAGGGCGTGGGCCAAGAGGCCGCCAGCCTCGCCGGACACTTGGGTTTGGAGAAGCTGGTTCTGCTCTACGACGACAACCACATCACCATCGAAGGCGATACGGACCTGGCCTTCAGTGAAGACGTGGGCAAGCGCTTCGAGGCCTACGGCTGGCGGGTGCTCAAGGTGCTCACGGGCGAGGATCTCAACGGCCTGGAATCCATGCTGCACGAGGCCACCCATGAACCCGTGGGCAAGCCCACGCTCATCATCACCCGAACCATCATCGGATTTCCCGCCCCCAACAAACAGAACCATCACGACGCGCACGGCGCGCCCCTGGGAAAGGACGAAGTGGCCGAGACGAAAAAAATCATGGGCTTTGATCCCAACGTCCACTTCGCGGTGCCCGACGCGGCGCGGGAGAAATGGGAAGTGAGCCTCGAACGCGGCGCCTTGTTCGAGTACGAGTGGAAGGCCCGCTTCAAGGCCTACCGCGAAGCCCATCCTGAATTGGCGGCGGAATACGAACGCTGGATGAAGGGGGAATTGAATGCTGGGTGGGAAGCCCAGGTGCCTACCTTCGCCACTGGCGAGAAGATGGCTACCCGCGACGCCTCGGGCCAGGTCATCAACGCTCTGGCCAAGGCCGTTCCGAACTTTATGGGAGGATCCGCGGACCTGGGCTCCTCCAACAAGACCGTCATCAAGGGCGCCGCGAGCTACTCGCGAGCCGTGGCGGGGCGGAACCTGCACTTCGGTGTGCGCGAACACGCCATGGGCGCGGCTTTGAACGGCATGAGCCTGCATGGGGGTCTGCGTCCCTACGGCGCCACCTTCCTTATCTTCAGCGACTACATGCGCCCCAGCGTTCGTCTCGCGGCGATCATGAAACAGCCCGTGATGTACGTGTGGACCCACGACAGCATCGGCGTGGGCGAGGACGGCCCCACACATCAGCCTATCGAGCAGACCATGACGCTGCGAATGATTCCAGGGCTCCACATGTGGCGCCCTGCCGACGCCAACGAGACCGCCGTGGCCTGGAAATCCGCCATGTCGCGCACGGATGGACCTTCCGCGTTCGCCCTAACTCGCCAGGGTCTGCCCACCCTCGACGCGGCGAAAGCATCCGGCGCGGCCAAAGGCGGATATGTGTTGGAAGAAGGCAGCACCCCACCGAAAGTGATCTTGCTCGCCACCGGATCCGAAGTCTCGGTCGCCCTGCAAGCCCGCGCCAGCCTTGAATCGGAAGGCATCCCTACCCGCGTGGTGAGCCTGCCCTGCTGGGAAGTTTTCAACGCCCAGGATGCCTCCTATCGCGAATCCGTGTTGCCCTCCAACATCAAGGCCCGCGTTTCCATCGAAGCTGGAACAACTTTCGGTTGGCAGCGCTTCGTGGGTGACAGGGGTGCTTCCATCGGCCTCGATCATTTCGGCGCTTCAGCGCCCGCGGAGATCCTGTTCGAGAAATTCGGCCTTACCGCGGAGAACGTGGTGAAGGCGGCGAAGGGGCTGCTCTAATACCGACGAGATCGCGATGATGGAGTCAGGACGTGAACACCGGCAGCTTTGAGGTAGATGATTCGCGTGGCAATAAGCGGCTGTTTCATTTTCGCCCGGAGAGCTCCGGGGATCGCGGCGTCATCGAACAAGTTTTTAAGCATCGAGACTACGCGCATGGATCCTTCGCGCGAAGCGCGGCTCTGCAACGATGGCTAGAGGCCCTACCGGCTGGCCGCCCACCCTTGATCCTTGACCTCGGCGCGAATATTGGCGCGAGTGTGCTCTGGTTTGCCATGGCCTTTCCCGGCGCGCAGATCGTCGCCGTCGAACCTGAGCCTAACAACTTCGCTCTGCTCGCGCGGAACACGGATGGATTGAGGGCGCGGTTGGTCCAGGGCGCGGTCAACGATGGGATGCCGGCCTACCTGGTGGATCCCGGTTACAGCGACTGGGCCTTTCGGGTTCAGCCTCAGCAAGCGCCTGGCGCTGCGCTGGTTCCCAGCTACTCGGTCCCCCAGTTGCTGCGCGATGCCAAAGATTGCGCGCCGTTCCTCTGCAAGATCGACATCGAGGGCAGCGAAGCGGAGGTGTTCAACGATCCCATCGAGTCCGGTTGGCTGAACGAATTTCCCCTCGTCGTCATCGAGCTGCATGATTGGATGATGCCTGGCAAGGCCGTATCGCGAAACTTTCTGCGGGCGATCTCCACCTACCATTTTGACGTGGTGCAGCGCGGGGAAAACCTTTGGTGCTTCAACAATGCGTTGCTCGGGAGCATCTGAGCGTGGGGCATTTCGGTGGTGCCGATTCATCCTTCCGCGAGCGGAAACTGCACTTTCAGTTCTTGAAGGAAATGCAACACTTCGCCGTCTTCGGGGCGCTGATCGGGGGCCTTCATGCAAAGGCGCTCCACTAGGCGCGTGAGCCGGGGTGGCGCATCGGGACGCAGGGCGCGGATATCGGGCAGGGGCGCGCTTCGATGCAGGTCTAGCACATGGAAACCCGTCTCGCCCTTGAAGGGCACTTCCCCCGCCAGCATCTCGAAGAGAATGATGCCCAGCGCGTAGCGGTCCGCCGGTGGGCCCACGCGGGGATTGATGAGGGCCTCCGGCGCGGCGTAGTTGGGAGTGCCGATGAAGACCGCCGTGCTGGTCATCGCGGCATCCAGCAGGCGCGCGATGCCGAAATCCATGACCTGGGCGCCAGATTCACCGAGCATCACGTTCGCGGGCTTGAGATCGCGGTGGACCACGCCCTTGCTGTGGGCGTAGGCGATGGCTTCCGCCACGTCGAAGCCCAGATGCACAACTTCGGCGATGGAGAGAGGTCCCTTGTGTCCCGTCAGAAAGGCTTCCATCGTCGTGCCCCGCACCAGGGTCATGGCGATCCAGGCGTCGCCCTCTTTCGGGCCAGGGTCCAGGATCCTGACGATGCGCGGATGCTCCAACACCGCGCCCAGTTCAGCTTCACGGCGGAACCGCGCCAGAAAATCCGGGTCGATGACAATGTGGGGATGGGGGATCTTCACCGCCACTTCGCTACCGTCGTCTTCATGCACCGCCAGGTAGGTGGTGGCGCAGCCGCCTCGGCCTAGCACCTTGGTGATGAGGTAGGGGCCCACCCGACGGTTGGCCGCCGTGGCCTGGGGATCCAGGCTCCGCTGGCTGAACCGCGTGACGTTGCCGCCGCCCAGGTTGGCGTTGAGGTCCACATTGTAGGGATTCGTCGAGTGCTTTATGGTGGCCGCCGAAGCTAGGGCCTTGGATTTGCGCGTGAGGAATAGGGCCGCGGCGCCGAGGCCCAGCGCACCGAGACCGCCGATCCAGGCCCAGGGCAGCGGGGCGGGGGGAGCGGGAGAAGGGGCCGGGACCTGGGGCCCAGCCTGGGATTGAGGGGTCGGCGGGGCCGGCCGCATGACCACCGAAGAAGATTGCATAGGCGGTTTCAGAAGCGCGGGAATGGCCTGGGGCACGGGCCCTTTGGGTTGCAGGGGACCCGGGGCCGTAGTCTGCATAGTGGGCTGCGCCACAGGCGGTGGCACCGCGGGCTTCAGAGGCTCGGCCTTCATCGGCTCCTGGGGCGCGGGCCTTGGGGACTCAACGGGGATCGGCTTGGGCTTGGGTTCATCCGGTTTGGGAAGCGCCGCCTGTTCTTTGGGTTTCAGCGCCGCCCTGGCCGCCGTTAAACGTTGGGTTAACGCCGCCCGCAGGGCCGCGGGCTCGCTGCCAAAACGCGCCGAGTCCGCCAAGGCTCTTTCGCAGCGGTCCAGGTCGCCCAGCGCCAATGCGCACTCGGCGATCCGGAGGTAGGGATAGTAGGAGATGAAATTGGCCGCGTAGGTTTTTACCTGCGCGCCGGGTCCAGGCCGCTGGCCCACCGCGAATTGAAAGGCTTTCAACGCGTTGGCGAAATCGCCACGCTTTTGAGCGTCCAGGCCATCCTCATAGGCCGAGTACCACGTCGTCCAGCCTTGGGCGCACAGGTGCCCCACGCTCAGAACCGCGCCAACAAGAATCACCGTGAACGTAGGTCGTGGGGACATGCCCATTCAGTTTCCCACGAAGAACCAACCCAAAGCCTTGCGCACTTTTTCGCCATCCATCTGGAAACCGAGGGAGAGGTAAATCCGCTTCTCCCGGTCGGATTCGGTGCCAAAGGCCGCGGAGGCGGGATCGGGATTGGAGTCCAGGTTCAGGAAGCGGGTGACCTCCCGATCCGAAGAGCTGGCTTTGTACGCCACATCAACATTCACGTCCTTGAACTTGATCCCAAAACCTACGGTGTAACCCTTGAAGACCTTCTGCTGGCCTGTGAAGCGGTCCACGTTGGGCTGGGGCTCCTTGAAGGCCCCGGCGCGAATGGAAAGGATCACCTTGTCCCCCAGCCAGGCGATCCACTCAAAGCCCCCCCGGAGATCCTTGGTGTCCGTGGTGCTGCTGGCCACTTGTAGATCGAAGAAGTTGGCGCCGTCCACGGAGGTGCCCGTAGGCTTGAAAGTCGCCCGGGACCAGCGGGTACGCGTATAGTCTGCCGCGACGGTCAAGCGATCCGTGGGATGAAAGGCCAGCCCTGCCCCGAGAGTTTCGGGCCAGTTCAACTGCGTGGAGAAATGCTGCCTCGTGGGCGGGTTGGGGGGGCCCGTCTCGGGGTCCACGATTTCGGTGTTCTGAAAGGTATAGTCCGCCGTGAAAGGGGAGTGGTAGACGATTCCCACGTTGAGATACTGGGCTCGCCAGATAACGCCCAAGTTGTAGTTCCAGCCCCGAAACTCGTTGCTCTGGTTCAGGGTGGTGGCGAATTCGGCGCCGGTGTCCTCCCTTATCCGGGAGCCATTGGACGCGAAGGACCAATTCCCTCGCCAGTAGTTCAGCGAGGCGCCCACCAGGATCCTCGGCGAGACCTCAGCACCTACGCCGACGGACCAGAGCCCGATGCCGCCTTGCTGTTGAACACTTTGGGTTACGCGCCGGACAGGCGAGGTCGAGGCTCCCGAGGCACGGAAGCGGAAGGCGCGGTCGCTATCGAAATCCAGATCAATGATTCGCTGGTAGGAGAGCTCCACCACGAGGTTCCGCCCTCCCCGCTTGAAGGGGACCGCCGCAGAGAAAAAGAGGGGGGTGGTGCGTTTGTCCGACGACGTGGAATCGTCGAAGGTATCGGGTGTCACCGCGAGTCGGGTCGAGAAATTCTTGAAGTCCTGATTTCGGGTGAGGTTCTGGCCCACGAGCGAGAACTCGGGCCGCAGCAATTGAGCCAATCCCGCGGGGTTGAAGGAGACCGCGGTGGCGTCGTCCGCCACCGCGATGAAGGCGCCCCCCGTGCCCACCGCGCGGCCCCCCGTGCCCTGGATGGTAAAGGCCGTCCGGCTCTGCTCGGCAATCGAAGAGAAGGCTCGATCGAAGGTCGGCGCCTGGGCTGTGGCGCTGACACCCGCCGCGAGGCCAAAGGCTATGCCCAGGATGGGGGGGTAACGGCGCATGGGGGATCTCCCGAGTGGATTTTGCTTGAGGCGAGTATCCACCTTCCAGCGAACGGCACAAGGTCAATCACAAATCGGAATGCGGTAATCGGCTTCGCTACTCCTTCACGCCGCCTTCCGCCGCCCACTTCTCCAACATCTCGGTGGTGACGGATTTGGGACGCTCCAGGGGATAGCCCAGAGCCCGGTCCCAGGTGAGATTCGCCAACACTCCCAGAGCGCGGCCGACGCCGAAGAGTACGGTGTAGAAGTCGTATTCGCGCAGGCCATAGTGGTACTGGATCATGCCGCTGGCGGCATCCACGTTGGGCCAGGGATTTTTAGTTTTGCCCTGCTCGGCCAGAACCTTGGGCGCCACATGGTAGATCATGCTCACCAGCTTGAAGACGGGATCTTCAGGCAGATGTTTTTGCGCGAATTGCAATTGCGCTTCGAAGCGCGGGTCCGTGCGGCGCAGCACCGCGTGGCCGTATCCGGGAATGACTTGGCCAGAATTCAGCGTGTCCCAAAGGGCCAGGCGCACGTTCTCTTCCGTCGGCTCAAGCCCGTTTAGTTTTTCCTGAAACTTCAACACCCAATCCAAAACTTCTTGATTGGCGAGGCCATGCAGCGGTCCCGCCAAGCCATTCAATCCGGCGGAGAAGGCATAGTAGGCGTCGCTTAAGGCCGAACCCACCAGGTGCGTGGCGTGGGCGCTGACGTTGCCGACCTCGTGATCCGAATGGATGATGAAGTACATGCGCGCCACGTCGTCGTAGGGTTTGGGAAAGCCCATCATGTGCGCGAAATTGCCGCCGAAATCCTGTTTGGGATCGGGGCCGATGATGTCGCCACCCTTGTACTTGTGGCGGTAGATGAAGGCCGCGACCTCGGGCAATTTAGCGATGAGATCCGTGGCGTCTTCGTACATGTATTCCCAGGCGCGGTCCTTCTTGAAACCGTGGTGGTAGAAGTGCGTGAATTTGCTCTCCCGCTGCATGGAGAGCACGGCGGTGGAGAGCATGACCATGGGATGCGTGTCCTTGGGGAGCGCCCTCAGCACGTCGAAGACATAAGGAGGAACTTTCGCGCGGTATTTGAAGTCCGCTTCGATTTCAGAGATGGCGTCCGCGTCCGGAGCTTCCCCCGTGAGCAGGAAATACCAGAAGGATTCCACCGAGGGATACTCAGCCCCAGGGGCCTTGGGCAGGGCCGCGAAGGTCTCAGGGATGTTCTTGCCGCGAAGGCGGATGCCCTCCATGGGATCCAGGTAGGAGATGTCCGATACCAGGCATTTCACGTCCCGCGCGCCGCCGATAACCTGGCTGATGGTCACGTGATCGATGACCACCTCGCCGTGGTCTTTCAAAAGCTTCGCGGTGTGGGGGCGGTGCGCCTCGATCTTCTCACGGAGCTTCTCTAATAGCCTGGTCATGAACCCTCCCGATCCCAACTTTTCAATGGCCTAACTCTAACGCGAAATAGTATTAGCTACACTCTAAGGAACCCGCATCGGAGCGCCCCTTCATGATCATCTTCGGTCCCACTCCCCCATTCTCACCGACCCTGGACGCCGGCGTCTTGGCGATCCTCGCGGCCCTTTTCTTCACGGCCATCCTGGCCCATCGCCTATGGCGCGGAAAGATCCGGGCCGAGGATGAATTGTTGGCCTTCCAGAAGGACTCAGCCTTTAGCACGGGGCGCTACCGGGCGGGTTTCCGGAGCCTCCGCGCCGTCGCCGCCTTCGCGGATCGCGGCACGGGCTTGGTAGTGGAACCCACGCCAGGCTGGCTGGCCGCGGGCCTCGCTGAAGGCGGCCGGAAGATTTGGGGGACGGACGCCGCCGCCGAAAGCACCTGGAAATCCATCCCCCCGCCCGACCCGGACAACCACGTGGGCGAGCCCGTGCGTTTCGTCATGGCGGGCCGCTCCTTTCTGGCGGAGCCCCTGGAAGGCGAGAATCTCGGCATCGTACTGGTGCAGGAGGTGGCGTGAAATCGGCTTCAGCCTTACTGTTTCCGGCTTCTGCCCTAAAACTCGTCGCATTCTCCTTGTGCATTTCGCTCGGCGCGCAGGATGCGAGCGGTGCGCCGACCCCACGGCCCGATCGGGTGGCTTGGATGGAGATTTTCCCCGAGCCGCTGCCGGAGGGACATGGCCATCTCGCCTTGGAATTCACGTCGCAATTCCTGCGACCCGATCGCGCCACCAGTGGCGATGACCGCACCCACGCGATTCTGCAGGGGGAGGAGTGGCAGCTCACGGGGGATCTGGCGACGCCGCTCTGGGGCGGGTACATCAATCTGCGGCTTCGCGCCAATGTGCGCGGCGGAGGCATCGCGGATCAATTCCTGGTCACCTACCACACCTTTCTGGGTACCCCCGGCGGTGGGCGAGAACTGGTCCTCAAGAACCAATTCCATTACCGCCTGGAGCGGGATGGCGTGGTGATTGCCGATCTCCGCAAACCGGACGTGGTGCTGATGCAGCCGGACCTCGCCTGGGTGAAACCCTTCGGCGATGCCCATGGGGGCGGGCGTTTTGGCGTTTCGTTGCAACTGCCCACCGGCAAGCGGGAGAACTTCACCGGCACCGGAAGCGCCGCTGGGCTGGCGGGCGGCGCCCTGTGGAAAAGATCCGGACCATGGCACGCCTTCGCTCAAGGCGAGCGCGTCTTTTTCGGACTGCCCAAGGACAGTCCCTACAAGTCGGTACTCACGCAACGATCTTTCACCCGGGCCTGGGTGGGTGGCGGCTATCAGGGCGAGGGGGATGGCTTTTTCAGCGGGATGGGAGTGGAGCTGAGCGTCGGGTACGTGGAGAATCCCTACCATGTGGACCTGGCCCGGGTGGACCGGGACGGCCTGCAGCAGCACTGGACCCTCACCCACAAGGCCCTACCCCATTGGCGCTTCGGCGTCACCGAAGAAGCCGGCAGCTACTTCGCGCCAGATATCACGATCTTCGCGAGCTATCGCTTCTGATTCAAAATAGTGCATATTTTTCCCTTCCACTGGTAGTGCCAGACTCGCTATGGTTGGCCCACTGCCATCTGCTCCCCCGAAGAAAGATCCCAAAAACGGTAAGCCGTCCTCATCGAACAACCCTTCACCTCTTTGGCAAAAACGGCAGATAGGGGCCGCCTTGGAACGAGTTTTCCCCGAAAGCCCGCTCCCCATGTGGATCCATGATCCCGACGCGATGACGCTGCTGGATGTGAACGCGGCGACGCTGAGCCTTTTTGGATACAGCAAAGACCAGTTCCTCGTCCTCAAATTGGTGGATCTCGGCATCTCCGAGGCCCGCCCTTCGGGCCGCGTGAACCTGTTGAATGGCAGGGGCGAAACCCTGAACCTCCGGCTGGCCTCTCATACGTTGGCCGGACCGAGCCCTGCCGTGCTCGTGGTGGCGGAGGATCTCTCCGATCTCACCCACATCGAGAGCGCCCTCAAAGCCGCCCAAAAAGCTCTGGATGAAAGCGAGGCACGCTTCCGCATTCTGGTGGACGAATCTCCTTTCGGCATCTGCCTGATCCAGGATGGCCGTTTCGTCTACGTGAACACCGCCCTTGCGAAGGTCTGCGGCTATACCCCCGATGAGATTCTGCAGAGTCCCGACATCGGCGTGTTCGATCTCATCGTCCCTGAGGATCGTGTCAAGGTGGCCGACATCTATCGTCGGCGCGTGAATGGACTCGATGCTCCCATCGACTACCGGTTCAATGTCAGGCACCGGGGCGGACAACCGATCACCGTGGAGATCCACTCCACCATGATCCACTACCAGGGCAAACCTACCGTCATGGGTCTGGGCCTTGATGTTCGGGATCGCTTGCAGGCGGAACAGGCCCTGCGCGTGTCTGAAAGCCGCTATCGCCTACTCTTCGAACGCAGTCTCGCGGGAATGTTCAAGACCAGTTCCAAAGGGGGTGGGTTCCTGGAGTGCAACGAGGCCATGGCACATATGCTCGGCTACGCATCCCGAGAGGAGCTGCTGAAGCTCCCCGTGGGGGAGCTCTACTTCAACCCTGGAGACCGGCGGGACTTGCTCGCTGAATTACGCGCAACCGGGTTCCTGAGCAATTACGAGATCCGCCTTCGCCGCAAGGATGGATCCCTCTTCTGGGGCATCGAAAATATCACCTTGCTGCGCGACGAAGCGGGGCAAGAAGAATTCCTGGAAGGAACCCTGGTGGACATCACCGGGCGAAAACGCCTTGAGGAGCTGAACCTTAGCCAACAGCAGCTCTTGCAGATGGTCGCCCAGAATCTCCCCATCGCCGTGGTGCTCCAATCGGTGGTGGATCTGGTGCTGCAGCAATTGCAAAGCTCCGGATGCGCTGTGTTGGTGAAGAAGGAATCCCACTTGAGTTTGATGGCCTCGTCGGGTTTGCCCGAAACATTCCTCACCAAATTGGAGGGCCTAGGCGGGGAAGGCCACCATCCCTCGAGTCTCACGGCCCATCACCTGGAGAAGGGCACCTGGCCGCTCCTTTCCGCCGCGATGCCAAGTCTGGAATCCTGCTGGTCCCTGCCCATCCTCTCGGGCGGAAATAGGCGCCTGGGCATTCTGGTGGCCTGCCTGCCCCACCGCCGACCGCTGCTGCGCGAGGAGGCCGAGCTGCTGGAGATGGCCGGCCGCATGGCCGCGGTGGCCCTCGAGCATGAGGAGCTGACGGAGCAGCTCGCCCACCAGATCCAGCATGACGCTCTCACCGGCCTGCCCAACCGCACCCTGTTCACGGATCGGCTGGCTCAAGCCATCGCCCGCGCCAAGCGCAACAGCCAGTCGGTGGCCGTGGTTTTCCTGGATTTGGATGGCTTCAAGCAGATCAACGACACCCTGGGTCATCATGCGGGCGACCAGCTGCTCCAGGAAGTGGCCCGTCGCTTGGGTACCGCCGTGCGACAGTGCGACACCCTGGCGCGCATGAGCGGCGACGAATTCATGGTGCTCGTGTCGGATCTCAAGGATTCCCGGGACACCCTGAAGGTGGTCCAAAAATGCCTGGATGTTTTCCGCACGCCCTTCCCCGCCAAGGGCTATGGCTTCTTCATGGACTTCAGCGCCGGTATTAGCGTGTATCCCGATGATGCCGAGGATCCCGACGTGCTCATCCGCCATGCGGACGCCGCCATGCACAGGGCCAAGAGCGAAGGTCGCCGCAGCGTCCAGTTCTATACCTCGGAAATGAATGCTGGCGCCCGTGAACGGCTGGATTTAGAAAGCCGCCTTCGCAACGCGGTTCAGGATCGCAAATTCACCCTTCACTACCAGCCCCAGTTCCGTGGGGATGGAAGCCTTCTCGGTTTCGAAGCGCTCATGCGTTGGCCCCATCCGGAGCTGGGTTTCATTCCCCCATCCAAGTTCATCCCCTTGGCTGAGGAATCCGGACTCATCGTACCCCTGGGCGCCTGGTGCCTTGACGAGGCATGCCGACAGATGGCGACATGGGAAAGGGCGGGACACAAGGGCCTGCGCATGGCGGTGAATGTCTCGCTGCTGCAGTTTGAGCGGGAGGACTTCGTGGGCACCGTGAAGGAGGTCCTGGAGCGCCAAGGCCTGCACCCCCGCTCCCTGGAGCTAGAGCTGACCGAAAGCCTAGTGATGAAAGATGCGGGGATCGCGACGCAGCGCTTGGAACGCTTAAGGGAGCTGGGCGTGCAAATAGCCATCGATGATTTCGGCACGGGATACTCCTGCCTGAGCTATCTCCAGCACCTCCCCATCCAAACCTTGAAAATTGATCAGTCCTTCGTCCGGGACATCCAGTGGGGACCCGCCCCCTCGAAGGGGTCAGACCGTCCTGGATCCAATCGCATCATCGAGACCATCGTGGCCCTGGCCTACGGCCTGGACATGACCTTAGTGGCGGAGGGCGTGGAGACCCCTGCCCAACTGGCCTTTCTCCAGAGCCTGTGTTGCCAGGCCATGCAGGGCTACTTGATGGGTCGCCCCATGGCCCCCGAAGACTGTGAGCCGGTGCTGGAACGCGGTCGATGGGACTTTTTAGAATCGAGTGTTTAGGGGCCGTTACGGAATAACCCTTCACCGTTTAAAGATTCCGTTACGGCCCCTTATGCCGGGCGGTGCGAGCGAAGAGAAGGGTTATTTGGTTACGACGGCTTAGGGGCCGTACTCTGCCGCGATACTCTGGAGAGCTAAGCTCGGAGACCCCATGAACCCCAATCAGTACCGTCAGGTCCGCCTTGAGAAGCTGGAAAAGCTGAAGGCCCTGGGGCTGGATGTCTGGCCCCGCAAGGCCGAGCGCAGTCACGGCATCGCGGACGTCATCGAAGTTTATGGCGGCTATGACGGTCCGGCATTGGAGGAGCATCCACGCACGGTGTCGGTGATGGGACGCATCATCGCGTATCGGGACAGCGGCAAAACCGCCTTTTTAAACCTCAGCGAAGGCGGCCAGAAATTGCAGATCTACACGCGCAAAGATGGATTGAACGAAACCGATTGGGAGGTCGTCCGCCTGCTGGATATGGGGGATTTCATCAGCGTCACCGGCGTGCTCATGCGCACCAAGACCGGCGAGCTGACGGTGAAGGCCTCGCGCATCCAGTTCCTTTCCAAGGCGCTTTTGCCCTTGCCTGAAAAGTGGCATGGCCTGCAGGACAAAGAGCTGCGCTACCGCCAGCGCTATCTCGATCTCATCAGCAATCCCGACGTGATCCACACCTTCATGTTGCGCTCAAAAATTCTGGCGGGCATCCGCCATTTCATGGAAGAGCAGAGCTACCTCGAAGTCGAAACGCCCATGATGCAGCCCATCCCAGGCGGCGCCACCGCGCGCCCCTTCACCACCCATCACAACGCCTTGGACATGCCGCTCTACCTACGGGTGGCGCCGGAACTGTACCTCAAGCGCCTGATCGTGGGCGGCTTCCACAAGGTTTTCGAGATCAACCGCAACTTCCGCAACGAGGGCCTGAGCGTCCGCCATAATCCCGAATTCACCATGATGGAGTTCTACGCGGCGGGTGAAGATCTGCGAGACATGATGTCGCTGACGGAAAATTTATTCCAGTCCATCGCAACTTTGTGCGGTGGCATCGAGCGGCCCTGGGGTGAGCTGAACCTCAGCTACCAGGCGCCTTTCCGGCGACTTAGCCTGAAGGATGCCATCGCGGAATTCGGGCACATCGAAAGGGCCCGGCTCGAACGCCGCGAAGACATCGTGCAATTGGCCAAGGAAGCCCACCTAGAAAATGTGGACAAAAAGAGCGCGGGCGTTTTGCTGGGCGATCTTTTTGAACATCACGCCGAAAAGCAGCTCATCCAGCCCACCTTCATCACGGACTATCCCATCGAGCTGAGCCCCCTCACCAAGACCCTGCCGGGCAACGATAGGTTCGTGGATCGCTTCGAGCTCTTCATCGGCGGCATGGAGCTGGCGAATGCCTATTCGGAATTGAACGATCCCGTGGATCAATTGGGTCGCTTCATGTCCCAGATGCAGGAGCGCGAATCCGGCAACGACGAGGCCATGATGCTGGACCAGGACTTCGTCAACGCCCTAGAACATGGCTTCCCCCCCACCGGCGGCGAAGGCATCGGCATCGACCGCATGGTCATGCTCATGACCAACAGCGTGAGCATCCGCGACGTGATTTTATTCCCGCTGATGCGACCAAACAAACTACGCGAAGGTGAAGAAGAAAGCGAAGAACACGAAGAAAGCTGACCTAGGTTTTTCTTCTCGGCCTTCGCCCCTTCGCCACCTTCGCGTAGTTCAGTTGAATTGAGGTCCCCATGCCCGTCCCCATGCTCGATCTAGCCCCCCAAAACGCCGCGGTGAAACAGAAGGTGTTGGACGGCATCGGCGCGCTTATTGACCGCTCCAGCTTCATCCTGGGGGACAACGTTCGGAGCCTCGAAACGGAGATCGCCGCCTACGCCGGGGCCAAGTTCGCGGTGGGCATGAGCAGCGGTACGGACGCGCAGTTGGTGGCGCTCATGGCCCTGGGCATCAAGGCGGGCGATGAAGTCATCGTGCCCAGCTTTACTTTTTTCGCCACGGCGGGTGTGGTGTCGCGCTTGGGCGCCAAGCCGGTCTTCGTGGACTTGGATCCGGCCACCTTCAACACCACCGGCGCCCTGGTGGAAGCCGCCATCACCCCGCGCACCAAAGCCATCATGCCGGTGCATCTTTTTGGGTTGTTGGCGGAGATGCCCGCCATCTGCGAGGTCGCCGCGAAGCACGGGATTCCGGTCATCGAAGACGCCTGCCAAAGCATGGGCGCCAAAGGCTGGGGCCTTAACGCCGGACAGTTCGGCGAGATGACCGCCTTCAGTTTTTATCCGACGAAAAATTTAGGTGCCTTCGGAGACGCAGGCCTGACCATCATCCGCGAGGACGAGGATCTCTATTACCGTGTGAAGCGCCTCCGCGTTCATGGCATGGAGCCTATCTACGTGCATCACGAAGTGGGCATGAATGGCCGCATGGACGAGGTGCAGGCCCTGGTGCTGCGCGCCAAGCTGGACATGCTGGAAGTCTGGCACGAAGGACGCCGTAAGCACGCCGCCTGGTATCACGGGCGCATGAAAGAGCTCGCCGCCGATGAAGCACTGATGCCCTTGGAGGCCGTTCCAGATGGCCGCCACATCTACAACCAATTCACGCTCCGTGTGCCTGGCGGCAAGCGCGACGCGCTGCAAGCGCATCTGAAAGCTTTAAGCATCGGCAGCGCCATCTACTATCCGATTTGTCTGCATGAACAGCCCTGCTTCGCCGACCTTGGATACAAAAAGGGCCAATTCCCCGAAAGCGAGAAAGCCGCCGCGGAAGTGCTGAGCATCCCAGTTTTCCCCGAGATGAGCGAAGCCATGCTGGAGGAAGTGGCGGCGGGGATTTTGGGGTTCTTTGGGCGCAAGTAACCCATGGGCCATGAGCATTGAGCTTTGAGCTTTGAGCTTTGAGCTTTGAGCTTTGAGCTTTGAGCTTTGAGCTAAAGAGTATTGAGCTTGTGGCTCTCGACTTTTAGACTTCGCCCAGGGACGCCGCCACGAACAGGTTCAGGGATGCCTGGGTCTCGCTGGGCATGTCGAGGAAGTGCAGGCCCATGCCGATGAACCCCATGGCGGGCAGTTGGGGGGAATTGCCCAACAGGTAAACCACCTGGGCCCGGATGCGGCCTTTGGGCAGCAGGGGGTGGTCCAGCGCCAGGTCTTCCAGGACGGTGCCTTTTTCGAAGTGCTGGGCCTCGCTCTGATCCACCAAGGCGAAGATGCCGCTGCCGCTGATGTTGGCGATGCGAATATCCTTGAAGCTCCGGACCCCCACCTTGAAACGGATGTGGTGGCCGGGACCCAGGGCGATGCGGCGATTGTCGCGACGTTCGGCGAAATCGGCCATGGGGCCTCCTCGGGATTCCTGCTTGGGGGTGGGACCCGAACAGGATAGACTAGATGCTTGCTTTGATCGGCCTCAACCCATCGCGGGAACGGAGGCGCCCGGCCCGGTAACGGGTCTTTCCGGGCCGCCATCCTGGAAGGAGCCTAGTCTCCTTACCTAACCAAGCGGGAACAACGCACAACGCGCTGGCCATCCATCCTGGAGCATGCAATGGAAATTCTCCTTATCGACAATGTGTCGAAACTCGGCCAGCGCGGTGATGTCGTCACCGTCAAGGACGGTTACGCCCGCAACTTCCTGCTTCCCCGCAAGCTGGCCTTGCCTGTCACCGCGGGTAACAAGCGCCAGATCGAGTTGGAAAAGGAACGCGCCCAGAAGCTTCGCGCCAAGGAACTGGCCGATGCCCAGAGCCTGGCAGAGAAGATCGGCGCCCTCAGCCTATCCATCGCCAAGAAAGCCGGCGAAAGCGGCCACCTGTTCGGCAGCGTCACCAACGCCGAAGTGGCGGACCTGCTCAAGGCCAAGGGCTTCATCGTGGACCGCCACGCCATCACCGTGCCGCACGTCAAGGATGTGGGCGCCTACGTTGTGGAAGTCCGTTTGTACCAGGGTGTCATCGCCAAGGTGAACCTGGACGTCACGGCCATCGCCGAATAAAATTCCCGTCTATTAGATCCACCCTTCTCGGCCGCGCGTCGGCCTTTTCCAGACCCTTTCTGGAAGCGCGGACTGTGCATTCCCGCGCGATCCATGACCCCAAGGAGCACCTATGATCAAGACCACCACCATCAAGCCCGACACCCTGGGTATCGCCGAGCTGGCCGCCAAGCTCGCCGACAGCCACGATCTGACCAAAGCCAAAGCCAAGGCCGTCATCGACAGCCTGCGTGACGATGTGGTCGCCGTGCTGCTGTCCGGCAACCGCGTGAACCTGTTCGGCCTCGGAACCTTTGAAGTGCGCGACACCAAGCCCAAGATGGGCCGCAACCCCAAGACCGGCGAAAAGATCAGCATCCCCGCTGGCCGCAAAGTCGTCTTCAAGGTCGCCAAGGGCCTGAAGGACCAGATGTAAGACGCCGTGGATCTCTGATAAAAGGCCGCCCTCGGGCGGCCTTTTTTTGGGGCCTTCAGCCTAGGATAGGATATGCCCTCCAGGATCGAAGCCTTCCTCACAAAATGGCGCGACAGCTCCGGCGCGGAGCGCGCCAACAAGGATATGTTCCTGCTGGATTTCTGCGATGCCCTCCAGCTGGAGCGGCCCGGGCCCAAGCGAGGGGACTCCCCCTACTGCTTCGAGAAGGACATCCCCGACATCACCCTGGAGGGGGGCTTCACCAAGACCTTCGTGGACCTCTACAAACGGGACCACTTCCTGCTGGAAGCCAAGCAGACCACGGAGAAGCAGCGCAAGGGTTCTGGCGGCGTGAGTCGCCGCGGGCCGGTGGTCCGCGCCCCGG
>JANXXC010000211.1 GCA_025350765.1 Holophagaceae bacterium
CAAACCTCGCACCAGAAGCGCACCTAAGGGGGTGCGCGCCAACTTCAACAGCCAAGGTAGGCGCTTGCCTTCGGGCAACGGAAAGGCCGCAGTATTGAGAATGACCAAGCGCGAGATGAGCTCCGGATGCCGGATGGCCCAGCCGAAGCCGATCATGCCGCCCCAGTCGTGAACCACCATGGTCAAGGGTTCGCGGAGAGCTAGCGATGCCACCAGAGCATCAAGGTCGTCAATGCGCTGGGACAGGGTGTAGGCGTAAGCTTCGTCGTCAGGCTTGTCGGAAAGGCCCATGCCCACATGGTCGGGCGCGATGCAACGGTGCGTGCCGCGCAAGGCCAGCACCAGGTTGCGGTAGTAGAAGGACCAAGAGGGATTGCCGTGCACCATCAGCACCGGATTTCCTTCACCCTCATCGAGATAATGCATCCGCAGGCCCGCGCCGCGGTCGAAAAAATGCGGCGTGAAAGGATAGAGCGCCGGATCGACCGGTCTCACCACACGACCTCGGCCATGCTGCAGTTCAGCCCCGAGCCGATGCCCATGAGCGCGACGCGATTGCCCTTCTGCAAGCGCCCGGCTTCGGCGGCCTTGGAGAGCACGATGGGCACCGACGCCGGCCCGATGTTGCCAAATTCAGGGAAGATCGCCATGACCTTTTTCTGATCCAGGCCGAGGGCTAGGCACAGGCTGGCGGTGTGAGTGCCGCTGACCTGGTGCAGCACATATTCATGGACATTCTCCTGGTCCCAGCCAAATTCCGATTTCGCTTGGGCGTAGGTCTCCGTGGCCAGCTCCAGACCGGCCACCAGCAGGGCTTTGGCATCGGTATGCATCTCATCCAGCTGTCCCTTGCACAGGCCGCTATGTTGGGTGTCCGCGCGATTGACCACACCCAGAAATTGGTGGCCATCGGGCGCGAGATCCGTGCGGGCCATCACCATGGCGGCCGCGCCGGAACCCAGGGTCAGGGTCGCGAACTGGCTGCGGAATTCCTCCGCGGTGGCCTCGGGCCGCTGGAGCCGCTGGATGGTGGCCTCCTGCACGAAGCGCGCGCTTTCGCCATTGACGATGAGGCCGTAATCAATCTGGCCCCGCTCGATCATGTTGCCCACCACTTGCATGCCGCTCATGAAGGCTAGGCAGGCATTCCCCAGATCGAAATTCATGCACTCCGGAGGCAAGCCCAGCCGGTTGTGGACGAGACAGGCCGTCGAGGGTTCGATGTAGTCGCGGCATACCGAGGTATTCACCACGATGCCGATGCGGGAGCGGTCGATGTTGGAATCCGCGAGGGCCTTTTCCGCGGCCTGAGCGGCCACTTCACTCGGCTGGACGCCAGGATCCCAGTAGCGGCGGGCGGTGATGCCCGAGGCGCTCTCCAGCAGGTCGGGCCGCATCCCCAGGCGCTGCATGGTCGGCGCCAGGCGAGCGCACATATCCGCCGAGGTAACGCGATGGGGGGCGTCCACGTGGCCGAGGCTGAGAATCGAGACGTTCTTAAATTGCATTGGCCATCCAGTGGTGAAAAATCTAGGACCTTCACTCAAGGCCCCGAGGTATGGAAGGGAAGGGTGCGGCAATTTCCAAAGGTCGTCCATCCTCGCTGGATGTCGGATCGCGGATGGCTCGCAGGGTGTTCCAGGGATATCGAAGATCGGGGGAAAGCAAGGCTGCCCACCGTTTACACACCCAACAGTCTACCGGACTAGAGGCCGAGGGAGGGGTGCCTTGTCGCCCTGGGAAAGGCCTTTGTCGACTTGGAATCGGACGAGAATCAGAACTGCACTTTCCTAGTCAGTGGTGAAACTGCGATCTTTTTTCAGGACTCCCAGTGGGTAAGTCACGTCCCTGGAATCCCCGTCAGACCTCTGATTTCGCCACCGGACGCACGTTCAAGCCCTCGACACTTTCGAACACGGATTGGAGCTGTTTTAAATCTCCAGCCTGATCTCCGGTGGGCGTGAACATGGGCATCAGGCGAATGGCGTGGGTGGCGTAGTCGAAACCCACCGGGAAGATCGGCACGCCCGCGCCCAGGGCGATCTGATAGAAACCTGATTTCCACTTGCTCACCCCGTGGCGCGTCCCCTCGGGCGCGAGCGCGAGCATCAGGGCCGGGCTGGCCTTGAAGGCGTTCACGCACTCTCCCACCACCCCGTGGCTCGCGCTGCGATCCACAGGAATGCCCCCCAGCCAGTGCAAGAGGCCTTTGAACGGAGCCTTGAATAGGGTGTGCTTTCCAAGGAAGGACACTCGTAATTCAACGGCGAAGACCAAGGCCAATCCTAGGGTGAAATCCCAGTTCGAAGTATGCGGGGCGACGATGGTGACGCATTTTAGATCGGCGGGGAAAGAGCCCTCGATCCGCCACCCTGCTATGCGCAGGTAGGCCCGTCCCAGGGCCTTCCACAGCCAGGCTCTCTTCTGTTGAAGCGCCGTTGGGGGGGCCGGATAGGCCGCTGGGTTTTGCCCCATGTGCTCCTTTCAACTGCCTGGTGAAGTGAGTGGTGATCTGGGCAGAGATTTCGAGTCTATTCCTTGGAGTCCAAGTCCAGATCGAACAGGTGGCGCACCGCTTCGGCGCGGTCTAATCGGCGGCCCGGATCGGGCTCGTCCTTGATGGCCTCGGTGGGATGCCGCAGCAGGGAGCGGACCATGGATTGAGCCATCAGGCGGATCTTTTCCCGGTCTCCCTCCGAGATGTGCGTCATCTTCTCGAGCTGGCGATCAAAGTCCGATTCCCGGATGCCTTCGAATTTCTTGCGCAGCGAGGTGACCGTAGGCACCACCGCCAGGGAGCCGAACCAGGACAGGAATTCCTGGAGTTCTTCTTCAAGGATTTCCAAGGCTGGGCCAATCTCCTTCTGGCGTTCCTGGCGATTGCGTTCGGCGATCTCCTGAAGATCGTCCACCGCGTAGAGGAAGGCGTTGTCCAGTTCCGCCACCCGGGGGTCCACGTTGCGGGGGACGCCCAGATCCAGAAAGAACAGTGGCTTGCCGCGGCGCAGGGCCATCGCCTGGCGCGCAGTCTCCAGGGGAATCACCGGCGTGGCTGAAGACGTGGCGCTCACGACGATGTCCGCGTGGGGAAGGCGAGTGGCGAGTTCATCCCAGGGCAGAGCCCTTCCTTCTCGGCGGCAGAGCTCCTGGGAGCGCGCCAGGGTGCGGTTGACCACTTCGATGTTTTTGGCTCCTCTCGCCAACAGCAGATCGAAAAAGATCGCCGCCGTCTCCCCCGCGCCCAAGATCAGGAAATTCCGGGGGGTCAGGTCCTCATAAATTTTTTGGGCCAGCTCAATGGCAACGCCCGGCATGGAGGTCGGCCGGGTGTTGAGTCCCGTCTCGGAACGCACCCGCTTGCCGGTCTCCAGAGCCTTCTGGAAGAGCCTGTGCAGGACCGAGCGCGTGGCCCCGACCCCGGAAGCCAGGCGGAAAGCCTCGCGGACCTGGCCGATGATCTGGTCCTCGCCAAAGGCCATGGACTCCAGTCCGGCAGCCACTCGAAGCAGGTGCCTCACCGCTTCTCCACCGGAAAAGCGATAGCCCGAGGCATCCATCTCTGAGCGCGGGATGCCGTGAAATCTTGCGATGAAATCCGTGACGGCGTCGAAGGGATCCCTATCACTAAGCGCGCCACTGAGGGCCGCGCCGGTGACGCCGTAGATTTCGCTGCGATTGCAGGTGGAGATGATGACGCCTTCGGCCAAAAGGCCTTCTCGCTGCATGGCGGACAGGGCTTCTCGCACTTTGTCTGGCGGAAAGGCGAGCCGCTCGCGGAGCTCCACCGGGGTGCGGCGGTAATCCCAGCCCAGCAGCAACAGGGGTGATCCGACGCTCGAACTCATCGAAAAACGTGTTCTTGGGTGATGAAGAGATTCACGATGGTGTACGAGAACATCAGCAGCATGAAGCCAACCATGGACAGGAAGGCCACCCGTTTGCCGCCCCATCCGATTTTTCCGGGGAAGAGGGTGATCAGGTAGATGGCGATGATCAGGAAAGTGAACAGAACCTTGGGGTCCCAGTAGGTTCCCCAGTGCTGCTTAGCCCAGATGAGGCCCAGCACCGAAGCCACCGTCAGGGCCGTGACGCCGATGGCCACCGAGGTGCGGTGCAGGCGCGAGAGAACGTCCAAGGCGGGCAGTCTCGAGAAGAGAAGGCCCAGGTTCCGGCGGCGGAGTTGGCGATTCTGGATGAGGTAGAGCTGGGCGAGCACGAAGGAGAGCGAGAGCGCCGCGTATCCAAGGATCGCCATAGTGACGTGGAAGGCGAAGAGCGGTCCCGAGAGTTTGGGATTCGCCACCGCCACGTGCTCTTGGTGGGTCAGGAGGGAGGCGCCCAGAAAGAGAATCGAGATGGGAATAAGGAAAGGTCCCGTGGAACCCTCGCGATGCCGCAGCAACAGGATTCCGTAAGTGGCGGCGACCATCCAGGCGAAGAAGGACATGGAGGCTGACAGATCGCCGTAGGGAACTGACTTGGCCGCTAGGGCGCCGGACTGAAGGGCCACCAGATGGACCAGAAATCCCACCAGCAGGAATACCGTGGCGGTGCTTCCCTGGGCGGGCTCATTACTGCGCAAATGCATGATCGAGAAGGCCTCGGCGGCCGCATACAAGATCAGGGCCGTTACGCCCAAGCTAACCGGTCCCATCATGAGGCCATCATAGCGCAGAACCCCGCCCAGCTTGGCTGGCACACCGCTACGGTGGGGCGGCGATACCCGCGTGCGGCGGGCGACCCCTGCGTACCACCGCAAGATCCTTTCCGCGTATTCCTTGTTCGGCTTTTTGGCTGAACAAGGCCAGCCATCAGGAAAGGCGAACCCAGATCCGGCCCTCCAGGCCCACCACCCAGGCTTCCACCGGGACCTGCGGGACGATCTTTGCCAGTGCCTCACGATAGCCGTTGAGCTGCAGGCGGTGGAGGTCCAGCGTTTCTTCCAGAAAGGTGGACGCTAGTTTGAAATCCACCAGGATGATGCCGGTCGGATTCAGCCGGTCGGGCTCCCAGATCACTAGGTCCGCGCGGCCGCTACCGCCGCTTTTTCCTACGCCGGGCAGCTCGAATTCCGTGCGACGGGGCAAGGTTCCCCAACCCCGCGCCTGGAGTTGGACCAGAAGGTCAAGGGTCATGGCCTCCGCTTCGGGCCAGCTTCGCAGGAGCGGATGGGCCGCAAGGTAGGCGCGCGCCGCGTCGGGATCCACCGCCTCACGCACCAGAACCTCCCGCACCAGCGCGTGCAATTGGATGCCCTTCCGGGCCCGGGCGGAAGCCACTACTGGAGCTGCGGGGGCCAGGTTCGATGAGTGGGGAATGACCTCCCTTGTTGGTGGAAACAGGATTGAGCGGAAGCCCAGAGTTGAAGATGCGATGGCGGGGGCCGCGCCCTCTAAACGTCGAAGACTCGCATAGGCATCCGCAAGATCCGTCGCCACGTGGTGCCAGCAGACACTCTTCTTACCGGCCAAGCGGTCCGCGCCGCTGGCTGGAGGTTCAGCGATGCCATCCTTTTCGGGCCATTGCTGCAACAACAACATTCGATCCTTGGCGCGGGTGAGGCCGACGTAAAGGAGGTTCAACCCCTCGCGGAAAGCGCGCCTATCTTCTTCCCCCCGAATTTCCTGCAGGGCAGGGCCGCGGGCGTGGCCCAATTTCCAGCCGATCCAAAGATCGTGGTTGCCATCGGGACGTTGGCGGACGACGCCTTTGCGGACGCCTTTCACTTGGTCCGCCAGCATTGGCAGGATCACGTCGTCGTATTCCAGGCCCTTGGCGGAGTGGACGGTCTGCACCACCAAATCCGCGGCGGCATCCTCCGCGGGAGCATCGCCGGGATCCTCGAAGGAACGACGCTGGCGAAGCTCGGCCCAGGCAAGGGCGGGCACCGCGGGAAGGGCTGGAACCCAGCCCAAGAAGCGCTCCAGGTTCCGCCGGGATCGAGCGGGCTCCAGGGCTCCGTGCACTTGGGTGGAGCCCAGAAGTTCGAGCAGTCCCGGACGCGTAAGCCCTTCGGCCACGATTCCTTGGGTGCTGAGGACGCGGAGCCTCCCTAGCCAAAGGAATCCCTCGCGGATTTTTTGTGAGGAAGCTTCGAGGCCCCCCTGCTGAAGGGCGACCAGTTCAGGATCCGTAGCCCCCACCCAAGGCGAGCGAAGCACGGCGAGACGGGGGAGAGAAGCCTCGGCCTGGGCGACGGATTCCAGCAGCGCCATTATTAGGCGCACCCCTGGGCTTTCCCAAAAGCCTTCCCGGCCCTGAACCAAGGGCTCCACATGGGCTGCCTGGAGCACTCGGCGCAGCGCTGGAAGGCCAGTACGCCGGGGCAGGAGCAGGGCGCGGCGGCGAGTTCCGGGTTCCGCTGACCCGAAGCCGGCGGCTTCCCAGCCATTCTCTTTGGAGAGGGCGGCGATCCAGGCTGAACCCGCCAGGAGATCGCCTCCGCGCACCTTGGTGGAAGGCAGGGCCGCCAGTGCCACCTGGAGGTCCAGTTTGCCCCGGGCTGAGTGGGTCTGGACCCCGTCTTCGTCCACCGAGGCAGGGTCCAACTTCGGGATCACATCCCGGACGAAGGCGTTAGCAAGTTCCACCACTGGCGCGCTGGAGCGGTGATTGGCGGGAAGGCGGAAGGCCTCTCCGCGTCCGGCAGCCTTCTGGAGCTTGGCTTGGAGCAATTCTGGAATGCCCCCTCGGAATCCGTAGATGGCCTGTTTGGGATCGCCCACCAGGACGGTGCGGCTGGCGCCCAAGGTCTCCAGAAAGGCCTGCTGGACCGGGTTGACGTCCTGGTATTCGTCCACGATAAGCATCGCCGGAGGATCAAAGTCAGGGTGGCGCTGCAGCCACGCCGAGGCCTCCCTCACCAGATCACCGTAACTCTGCAAACCACGTTCGGCCTTGAGATCCCGGAAGGCTTGAAAGACGCGCTCCAGCAGCAGCGTCATCCAGGCCTCCAGGTGCGCGGGAAGCTCATCCAGTAGTGGTTTGAGCGCCAGCTGAAAATCCTCCGAGTAGTAGGTGAGAACGTTGTGCCCATTGGCGGTGAGGAAGCGGGAGGCCAGGCGTTCGAGCACGTCCAGCAGGGTCCGCATGGGCACCTCGCCTTCGGGTTCCGGCTGCACTTTAGCGAGACCAATCTTCGTGAAGTTGGCGTGGGCTTTTCCCTTCTTGGTCAGCGCGGCGGCGCTCAGAGGAGCTTCCGCGAAGGGCGCGTAGGCGGTGAGAACCCGGCGCCCTTCAAGCAAAAGGGATTCTCGAATTTGTGCGCTATCCGTGGCCGAGCGCCAAGTTCCCAGAGCGTCCAGATGGCCATCGAAGGCTGAAGCCAGGGCATTCCAGCGGTCCTGGTTCTCTTCGAAACCCTCGCACCAAGCCCAGAGCCGCCGCGCGGCGGGGGCGTCGGGATCGGCTTCGGAAAGATTCAGCATTTCCCGCCCCGCGGACCGGAGCAGGCGCAGCAGGGCAGGGTCCTTGGCCTCCACAAGTTGGCTCACGGACCCGCCGCCCTGTCCGCCCAGACGCAGTATCGAGATGGCAAGTGAGTGCACGGTGGTGGCCTGGAGCAGTTCCGCCTCCCGGCGGGCGCGGATCCAGTGCTGCCGGGCCAGGCGTGGCGAATCCATCCAAAGGGGCGTTCCACTACAAACCCATTGCCGCGCCGCGACAGCAATCTCGGGCCGGACCTTGGGTTCCAGGTCGTCGAGCCAGGTGTCCCAGGCTTCCCAATCCTTGCGCAGGGCACGGATCGCGTCCTCCCACCTGTCGACATTCCAGGTTGAGAGCTGATCCAGAGGGAGCAGGATGCGTGAGCGCAGATCCGCGGCGGCCTCGCGCCCGAAAGTAGTCGCGACGACCTGGGGCGCCCGGCCGCCACTGCCGAGGAATCCCAGCACCAGCGAGACCAGCGCGAAGGTTTTGCCCGAGCCCGCGCTGGCGGAGATGACCAAGGAGCGCCCGGAAATTTCGCTGGCCAGGTTCGGATCGCGCAGGTCGAGGGCGGGAAGGCTCATGCTTCCTCCTCGTCGCCGGTGGTGGCATCGGTGTCGTCGGGGACATCGATATCCACGGGACGACCGCATAGGGCCGAGAGTTGGCAGGTGGCGCAGTGTTCACCGGGTGTGGCCGGGAAATCCCCGCGCCTCGCCCGGTTAAGGAGCACCTCGATGTTGGCGAGCAGGCGGGTCCGCTCCTGGCCTCGGAGCATCATGGGCAGGGGCTTCCAGCCCTCTTTGAGAGAGAGCAGAAGGGCACTGGTTTGACTCCCCGATTGAGCCTCCAGGATGGCCTGGTAAAGCGGCAGTTGGAGGTGGGCCCCATAGGCGCCGCCGTCCTCGGTGTAGGCCTTCAAGGTGGCCCGGGCGCTGTTCTTGTAGTCCACGATGCGCAAGAAAGATGTCTCGCCGGAAACCAGTCGCTCCAAGCGATCCACGGTGCCCTTCACCCAGATAGCACTACCGCCCGGAAGCGCCAAGGCCCGGGGTTCAAGCTTGTATTCCAGTCCAATCAGTTCCCGTCGCCAGGGGGCCTCCGATGCATCGATGGGCAGCCCCAATTCCAGGACCTCAGCCTGGGTCGGACCTGTCTGCGCCAAATCCCCCGCCAACAGTTCCGCCAAGGCCGCAAAAGACTCCTCGATGCCGAGGCGCAAGCGCTGGATTTCTGCGGCCGTCACGTCTCCCAGCTCCGCGATCCATGCGCTTGCATGCAACTCCCAGCGCGTGTTCAGCAAGGCCTGGAGCGCCGCCGCGGAAGGCACCGTCAGGCCATGCCTTGCCAGGAAGGCCTTGGGCCAGTGGCTCTCGCCTTCGAAACCTTGAAGGAGATCCTCCATAAGTTTGTGGGCCAGGCTGCCCAGGTTGAGGGGATGCCGATCCCCCGCCTCCCAGGACATCAAGTTCAAGTGTTTTTCGGCCAAAACCCGGAATGGGCAGCGCGCCAGGCCTTCCAACAAAGTCGGTGATAAAGGCTTTTCCGCCGAGTCGCCGTGAACCCAGACGCCGGCAATGAAATCCTTTTCTGGAGCCCGCTGGGTTGCCGCAGTTTCGGGGGCCGCAGCCAAGACCTGCATGGAAGCCTGGCGGGCCCCGGTCAAGGCATCGGCCTGGCCCGATTCCCATCTCCATCGCAGCTGGCTCGCGGCCTGCTCCGCAGGGGCTGACCATAAGCCCGCGCCTTCCAAAGCTCGCCAGAAAGGGCCTTGGGAGCGGCGCTGGCCCTCGGCATTTCGCTCGGCGCTCAGGGCGACCAGATGCACCTGGGTGAGGGCCAGGACTCGATTCAACCCATAGGCCGCCCGATGAAAAGCCCGAGGCAGGACTTCGCCCTCTTCGCTTTGGGGAAGAGGAAAGGCCTGCAGGCTGGGGGGGAAATCGGGAGAGCCCCCACCCGAGTTGGCCTGGGAGCGCAGAGCCGCGTTGAGGGCTTGGAGGCGAGGCCAGTCCAGTTCTGGATTCGCTTGGGGAGCCTGGGGCCAGGCGCCTTCTCCGAGATCCAGAAGCAGCGTGGCCCTGGAACCCATCCAGGAGGACTCCAAGGCCTCGGGACTCACCAAGCGGAGGCCCCGGGGATTGCTTTCTGAATCCGGTGCCCGCATGACGTCCAGGGCGCTATCGAGGGCGTCCAGGAAAGGCTCGAAGGCCATGGGTACGGGATCCTCGGACCAGACTTCTTTCAGAAGTCCGAAGGCTGGGTAGAAAATACCGCCTTCCATTAGCTCCAGCCGCTGGGCCAGGGATTCCAAATCCTGCAGCCACAGCAGGGGAGTCTGGCGTTTTCCAGGAAGCTCACGCAGGGCGGCCCAACGGTCCTTCACCCATGCCTTTTCACCCGACCGCAGGGCTTCAAATGCCTGATCGAGGGCCCCATTCCCCCCCTGATCTACCCGATCCAGGGTTGCGGCCAAGGCGCCCAGACTGCGGCCCAGGGCCGTAGGAAGGATGGAGGCTCCCAAGCCCGCAGCAAGGGCCGCGGGATCGCAATCTCGAAGACCCGTGAGCAGCCTCCAGAGGGGACCCCAGGTGGGTGCCTGCCTTAGGCTGGGACCGGGGTGGCCCCGGAAAGGAATGCCTTCGGCGGCCAGCAGGGGTCCGATCATTGGGCCCAAAGCGCTCGGATCCGGGTGGACCAGCGTGATGTCGCTGGGGTCGATGCCTTGGTCGACCCATGCCCGCACTTGCTCCACCGCCGCCCGCCAGACCGCGGCTTCCATAGGCAGTTCTTGTCGTTGGAGGGCCAAGCGCTCCGCTGCGTCCAGAGGCAAGGGCCCCTCGAAGAGATGATCGAGGGCTTCTCCCCATGGGTTCTCAGCCCAGCCCTCCGGCGAATCCAGTTCCAGGTGGTCGAGCCCCCGCTCGGTGGCCACGCGTTCCAGGCCGGGCAGCAGCAGGCGCACGAGGTGGGGTTCTTTGTCCGCGAAGAGTCCCGAACGGCCCGCGCCGCGCCGGGTGGCCAGACCAAAGCGGACGACGCCAAGGTCCGTCAGCGCGCAAAGGGCCCTCAGGCGGGGCGGCGCCAGATCCCTGATTCCAACTTGGAGAGGTCCGTCGGCGGCCTGGCGCTCCACCCAGAATCCGGGCTGTCCAGATAAGTGGCGATCCACCGCCCTCCAGAGCGCCGCGTGGGGTTCGAGGTAGGCCGAGGCTTCCACGGCCGCCAGGTAGGTTTCAAGATGCCGGATCAAAGACCCAAAGCTGCGCAGATCCTGTGGATTTCCCAGGGTCAGGCCATGGG
>JANXXC010000216.1 GCA_025350765.1 Holophagaceae bacterium
GGAATAGGCCAGCACCTTCTTAATGTCCCTTTGCACCAATCCGATGGTGGCCGCGAAGAGCGCGGTCAGGCCTCCCACCCAGGCGATGGTGGTCATGGTCATGGGCGTCAGGCTGAACACCGGCGCCAATCGGCAGATGAGGTAGATGCCGCTGGTGACCATGGTGGCCGCATGGATCAAAGCGGACACCGGCGTCGGACCCGCCATGGCATCCGGCAGCCAGAGGTAGAGCGGAAGCTGCGCGGATTTGCCGGTGGCACCCAGGAAAAGCATCAGCGTCGCGAAGGTCAGCACGCCAAATCCGACTTCAGCCTGCATCTGACCCGCTTGATGCAAGATGTCGCCCACGGTGAGGGTGCCGAAGAGCGCGAAGAGGGCCATCATCCCGATGGCCATGCCCAAATCGCCCACCCGGTTGAACAGGAAGGCCTTCAGGCCCGCGGCCGGCGCGTAGTCCGTGTCGAAATAAAAGCCGATGAGCAAATAGGAGCAGAGGCCCACGCCCTCCCAGCCGATGAACAGCAGCGGCAGCGAGCTGCCCAGCACCAGCGTGAGCATGAAGAATACAAAGAGGTTCAGGTAGCAGAAGTACCGCGCGTAGCCTTCCTCTTCGGCCATGTAGCCTACGGAGTAAAGGTGGATCAACGCGCCGATGCCCGCCACCACCAGCATCATGGTTCCCGACAGTGGGTCGATGGTGAGGCCGAAGGGCACGTTCAAAGATCCGGTGGCCATCCAGGTGCCATAGACCAAATCGAGCCGATGTTCCGGCGCGGCCTTCATGGCAAAGAAAGCCATGACCGCCACGAGAAAAGAGGCCACGACCGAACCCACCGCCACGATGGACACGGCTTTCTTGCCGGCCTTCTTGCCGATGAGGCCGTTAAAGATGGAGCCCAGGAGC
The DNA here is from genome assembly GCA_025350765.1 of Holophagaceae bacterium. Classification (GTDB taxonomy): domain Bacteria; phylum Acidobacteriota; class Holophagae; order Holophagales; family Holophagaceae; genus JANXPB01. The sequence continues at coordinate 905 of JANXXC010000216.1, forward strand.
GGCAGGATCGGGATGAGCCAGGCGGATTTCATCGTCGGATCCTCATTGCTTCAGCGAATCCGCGCGATCCGCATCGGTGGTTTGTCGGTGGCGGAAAAGCGCGATGACCAGGGCCAAGCCGATGGCGGCTTCGCAGGCGGCGACACCCAGGATGAAGAGATAGAAGACCGTGCCGGTCGCGTCCCCGCCGCGGAAGCGCGAGAAGGCCAGCAGGGCTACGTTGGCGGCGTTGAGCATCAGCTCCACGCCCATAAACTGCATGAGCAGCGTACGGCGCAATAGCACCGTCGCCAGCCCGATGACGAAGAGCAACAGCGCCACGAGAATGTAGCCCTGCAGGGAGCCATTCAGTGCCATATCACAGCTCCTTTTTCGTCAAGGCCACCGCGCCGACCATGGCGGCCAGCAGCAGCAGGCCGATGATCTCGAAGCCCAGGAGATGATTCGCGAAAAGCTCCTCGCCCACCCGATTCAAGTTCATGCCCTCGACCGGGAGCGCCTTGTCGTTCACCGCGGCCAGGGCCTTGGAGCCCGCCACGATGCGGAAAGCGAAAGCGCCGAAGATGGCGATGAGCAACGCGCCTACCCAACGCTGGATGGGCCGGGCCTTGATCGCGGGTTCTTCTTCGTGGGAGTTCAACAGCATGATGGTGAAGAGCACCAGCACCATGATGGCGCCGCTGTAGACGATGATCTGCAGCGCGGCAGCCACGGGGTTCGCCAGCACCAGGAAGAGCCCCGCCACCCCGAAGAAAGTGAGCACCAGGCAAAGGCCGGCCACGATGACGTTCTTCTGCTGGAACATGGCCAGGGCGCCTAGAATCGTGATCAGAGCAAATATGAGAAACATCATCTGCTCCTATGCCGAAACCGGGCGGGAGGCCGTGGCGGGGCTCTCTTGGGCGGGCCCGACCTGGAGCTTCCCATCAAGGCCCGCGTAGGTATTCATGAGGTCCCATTTCCCATAGTTCAGGCTGAGCCGGTCGTAGGCCGCCAGTTCATATTCGCCGCGCAGCCAGATGGCGTCCTTGGGGCAGGCCTCTTCGCACATGCCGCAGTAGATGCAGCGCAGCATGTCGATCTTGAAGACGCTGGGCCGCTTTTCCTCGAAGCCTTGGGTGAAATTCAGCTCGCTGAATTCCTCGGCCTCAATGCTGATACAGCGGGCCGGGCAAGCTTCCTGGCACATGAAACAGGCCACGCATTTGATGGCGCCATCCTCGAATCGCTTCAGCTCGTGGAGGCCGCGATAGCCAGCAGGCATGGGTTTCTTCATATCCGGATACTGGATGGTGAAACGCTTGTTCGTGGGCGTCGTGATCTGCTTCAGGAAATGACGCAGGGTGATGACCATGCCCTTGGCGATGGGCCACACGTAGGAGCGGTCCAGAAGGGAGAGTTCAACTTTTTTTACCAGGACAGCCATCACCCCCCCCGCGACATGAGCCAAGCGTTGAAGATCAAATTCGCCATGGAGAGTGGCAGCATCACCTTCCAGCCCAAGAACATCAGCTGGTCATAGCGGAAGCGCGGCAGCGTCCAGCGCACCCAAACGAAAACCCACATGAAGAACAACAGCTTCACCATGAAGGCCAGGATCGTGAGCAGCACCGGCGCATCCGGCATGAAAGGCACCGACCAGCCCCCGAAGTACAGGGTCGTGATGAGCCCTGAGGCGGTGATCATGTGGGCGTATTCCGCCAGGCCCAAAAGGCCGAATTTCATGGACCCGAATTCCGTGTGGAAACCCGCGACGATCTCCGCTTCCCCTTCGGCGAAATCAAAGGGCAGACGATTGCTTTCCGCGAACATGCAGGTGAAGAAAACCAAGAAACCCAGGGGCTGCCGCCACACGAACCAGCCGACGGCCATCTGGTCCTTGATGATGTCGGCGGGATCATAGCCGCCGACCTTCATGAAGACCGCGATGACCGCCAGGCTCAGGCCGATCTCGTAGCTCACCATCTGCGCGCTGGAGCGCATGCCGCCGAGGATGGACCACTTATTGTTGCTGCTCCAGGCCGCCACCAGAATCCCGTAGACCGCCACGGCGCCGATGGCCAGGGGATAGAGCATTCCCATGCCGTTGCCGGGATCCAACAGGCTCAGGTGGTACATCGAGCCCTGGTAGACGAAGCTGCGGCCGAAAGGAATGATCGCGAAGCCCATGAGCGCCGGGACGAAGGCCAGCAAGGGCGCGAGCCAGAAAAGGCGCTTGGTGGCGTGGGGCGGAACAATGTCTTCCTTGAAAAAGAACTTGATGCCATCCGCCAGCGCATGACCCAGCCCAAGGATTTGCCACTTGCCAAAAAGCAGGGCCCGGTTGGGGCCGATGCGATCCTGCATCATGGCGCTGCCCCGCCGTTCCACCCAGGTATAGGGGGGCGCCACCGCCATGATGAAGCCGAACACGAGCAGAACCTTCAGCAAGGTCCAGATCGTCACGACGGACATTCCCGTCAGATGGGCAAGGGTTTCCATGGGCAGACTCAACCTATGGGCCAAGGGGTCAATAAAAGCCAAACGACTAAGGATTGGCGGACCTTTCAAGGTACCAGAGCCCGGCCCAGAGGCGAAGGGCGGGCGAGCGAAAGCCCCTCTAGTTCAGCCCTTGGATTTTTCTTCTACCTTGGCCCAGGAATCCTTCAGCGCCACGGTGCGATTGAAGACCAGAGCGTCTGGCTTGCTGTCGGTATCGACGCAGAAATAGCCGAGGCGTTCGAACTGGTAGCGATCGCCGGCTTTGGCATCGGTGAGGCTCACCTCGAGCTTTACGCTTTTGAGCACTTCCAGTGACTGGGGATTGAGCGTGTCACGCCAATCACCGCCTTCTTCCACATCCATGGGATTTTCAGCGGTGAAGAGTCGGTCATAAAGCCGCACTTCGGCATTGATCGCGTGGGCCGCGGAGACCCAGTGCAGGGTGCCCTTCACCTTGCGGCCGTCGGGCGCGTCGCCGCCTAAAGAGGCCGGATCCCAGGTGCAGCGCAGCTCGACCACTTGGCCGCTTTCATCCTTGATAATGTCTTCGCAGCGGATGAGGCAGGCACCCTTCAGTCTCACCTCGGCGCCCGGCGCGAGACGGAACCATTTCTTGGGCGGAATCTCCTCGAAATCATCACGCTCGACGAAGACTTCGCGGCTCAAGAAGAGCCGCCGCGTGCCATGGATCGCGTCCGGATGATTGGCCACTTCCAGCTCGTGGACTTCGCCCTCTGCCAAGTTGGTGATGACGATTTTGAGCGGCCGCAACACCGCCATGCGGCGATGGGCGATCTTTTCCAAATCCTCGCGGATGGCGAATTCCAGCAGGCCCACGTCTGTGAAACTGTCGCGTTTGGCCACGCCCACGCACTCGCAGAAGTTGCGCAACGCGGCTGGCGTGAAGCCCCGGCGCCGCAGGCCGCAGATGGTGGGCATGCGCGGATCGTCCCAGTGATTCACGTGGCCTTCCTGCACCAGCAACAGCAGCCGGCGCTTGCTCATGACCGTGTAGGTCAGGTTCAACCGCGCGAATTCGATCTGTCTTGGAAGGGGCCGCTGAAAGAATTTTCCCTCCGCATCCTGCGCCAGGAACCAGTCATAGAGGGGGCGGTGATCCTCGAATTCCAGGGTGCAGATGGAGTGGGTGATGCGTTCCATGGCGTCGCTCACGCCGTGGGCGTAATCATAGAGGGGATAGATGAGCCAAGCGTCGCCGGTGCGATGGTGGTGGGCCCGGCGGATGCGGTACATCAGCGGATCCCGCAGGTTCATGTTGCCGCTCTGCATATCGATTTTCGCGCGCAGAACCTTGGACCCGTCCGCGAATTCACCCGCCTTCATGCGACGGAAGAGATCAAGGTTTTCATCGGCGCTGCGGACCCGGAAAGGGCTGTCCTTACCCGACGTGTAGAAGTTGCCGCGGTATTCGCGGATTTCTGATTCTGTCAGATCGCAAATGTACGCCTTGCCCGTCTGAATCAGGTATTCGGCGTAGTCGTAAAGGACTTGAAAATAGTCCGACGCGAAATGCTCGCTGACCCAGGAGAAGCCCAGCCACGCCACGTCTTCGCGGATGGAATCCACGTATTCCACATCTTCTTTCACGGGATTCGTATCATCGAAGCGCAAATTGGTGCCGCCGCCATAAGTGTTCGCCAACCCGAAATTCAGGCAGATGGATTTGGCGTGGCCGATGTGCAAATACCCATTGGGCTCCGGCGGAAAGCGCGTGAGCACCCGGCCCGCATGCTTCTCCGTCACGCGGTCGGCTTCGACGATGTCCTCGATGAAATTGAGGGCGCGGGATTCAGGGGCGGGGGATGAATCGGTCATGGGGTTATCCGAAGGTAAATACAAAAAAATAGTTAACAGGGATGAAGGGGATGAAGGGGATGGAGAAGAAAAAAATTAGGTGGGAAATCATTTCTTGGTTTTGATCCCCTTCATCCCCTTCATCCCTGTTGATTAAGCTTTTTTCAGACCGATCACCTTCCTCAATGATCGCCGCCGGCCCCGAAATGCCACCATGCGCACTGGTCGAGCTGGGTGATTTGGAACCGTCCCTTCGTGCCCGAAATCAGCAGGAATTGGGTTCGGGTCGGGGTGTAGTGGCCCACCGTAATTTCTCCCGCCCCGGATCGCACGCCGAAAAGAAAGTCGGAATCCCTCAAGTCCATTCTCCCGGCCATGTCCTGGATTGCCTCGCCGTGATCCAGGTCTAACGGAATCCCTTCGATCACTCGGAATCCCTCGTCTGGAAGCAGAAAGAAAGTCGGGGCATAGGTCGCGACGTTGCCTTCCTCCAGAACTTCGAGGGTGGCCAAAGCGAACTTTTCGAGATCCATGGGGTTTCCTAAATCCATTTCCCCACCCGCGCCCCCACTTCATCCCGCCCCAATAACATCAGCGTTTCGAAGATGGGGGGACTGACGGGCTTGCCGCACAGTGCCACGCGCAGAGCCTGAGCGAGGTCCTTGAGTTTGAGGCCGTGCTTTTCGAGGATGGCGTTGAAGCCTGCTTCCAGCGCGTCGTGGCTGTAGTCACTGAGATCGCAAAGATCCCGCAGGGCGGGTTTCACGGCGTCGGTGATGAATTTGGCGACCGCGGTTTCGTCGAATTCCGTGGGCGCCTGCCATGCGAATTCCAGGAAGCCTGCCATCTCGACGAGGGACTTTCCTTTCTGCGTACATTGGATGGCGCGGGCCTTCCATTCGTCGGGCTTGGCGTTCCAGGCCTCCGGTAGGAAGGGTCGAAAATGCGGTTCGATCTCCTGCCAGGTGGCGCGCTGGATGAGCTTCTGATTCATCCAAGAAAGCTTGTCCATATCGAAGCGCGCAGGACTTTTTTGAATGTCGCCAAGGTCGAAAAGTTTAATCATTTCTTCGTCGGTAAGGAGTTCTTCTTCCACCGTATCAATGGCGCGGCCATCAATTTTCGGGGTCCAGGAAAGCCGCGCCAGGGCTAGGCGTACGGCCGATGGCAGGAAACCCATCTGCTGGTACTCGGTGATGCTGGTGGCACCGTGGCGCTTGCTGAGTTTCGCGCCGTCCTTGCCGAGAATCATGGGCACGTGGGCGAAGGCCGGAGTCTCGTATCCCATGGCGTGATAGAGCGCGATTTGTTTGGGGGTGTTGGCCACGTGGTCGTCGCCACGGATGACGTGGCTGATCTCCATGTCCGTGTCGTCGACCACCACACAAAAGTTGTAGGTGGGCGTGCCGTCCGTGCGGGCGATGATCCAGTCGTCCAGGCTGGTGGCCGGAAAACGCAGATCGCCCTTAATGAGATCGGGCAGCACGATGTCCCCGCCTTCGAGCCAGGACTCTGTGCCCATGGGCATTTTCAAGCGGATGGCGGCGGGCTGCGAGTCATCGTGCTGGGCTTCGCGGCAGCGGCGGTCGTACTGGAAAATCTTTCCGGCCTTCTCTGCGGAGGCCCGGCGTTCGTCCAATTCTTCTTTGGTGCAGCGGCAGCGGTAAGCCTTGTCTTCGCTCAACAATTTCTGGATGGCGGGCTTGTAGTGGCTCTCCATGCGCTGCATCTGGCGGTAGGGGCCATGGGGGCCGACCCACCGGCTCGGATCTCCCGCCACGGGGCCCTCGTCCCAATCCAGGCCGCACCACGCCATGCCTTCTTCGATGATGCGGATGTTGTCATCGGTGCTGCGGGAAAGATCCGTGTCCTCCACGCGGAGGATGAAGGCCCCGCCATGTTTTTTCGCGAAGAGCCAGCAGAACAGCGCCGTGCGAACCCCGCCGATATGCAACATGCCCGTGGGAGACGGGGCGAAACGCGTGATGACGGGACGGGTCATGAGTGCCTCAAAGCCAAACAATTAGTTTGCCTTAAAGCATTGTCAGGGACGAGGAACGAGGGATGAGGAGAGCCTCCTCATTCCTCGTTCCTCGAAACCTCGCCCCTCACTTAATGTAGAGCTTCAGCCGGATCTCCACTGGGGAATCGCCGCTAAAAAGGCTGCGATCCAACACGACGGGGACTTCCACGGTGCTGACATTGGGGGCGTGGGGCACGTGGATGGGGGCCGGTGCGGAGTCGCCCGGCAGGCCGCCGCCCATGGTGGCGGGGGGCATATCTTCCAATTCCTCGATCATCTCGCCCGCGGAGAGTTCTTCCACCTCGAGAGGTTTGGATTCTTCTTTCGGTGGTGGCGGAGCTTGGGGTTTCGGCGCGGCAGCGGCTAAGGCCGCCAGGGCCGGTGCCTCTACGACGCCGCCACCGTATTTCTCCGCCAGGTATTTCAGCACCAGCTTGGCGACGCCGGAAAGGGTCTCCCGGACGCCTTCGCCCTTCATGGCGCAGGCCTCGAAGGTGGGCGCATGGAACCGGTTGATCTCCTTATCGAGGGTGCCCACCGGCAAAGCGTTGGGGGTATCCCGCTTGTTCCACTGAATGACGTGGGGGATCTTCTCCAGATCCGTGCCTTGATCCTTCAGGTTCTCAATGAGGTTCTGGAAACTCTCCTTGTTGGTCTCCAAGGCTGGCGCCTGGGAGTCCGCCACGAAGACCACCGCGTCGGCGCCGCGCAGCACGAGCTTGCGGGTGGCGTCGTAGAAAACCTGGCCCGGCACCGTGTAGAGCTGGATGCGCGTCTTCATGCCGCGGATGGTGCCCAGCTCAATGGGCAAGAAATCGAAGAACAGGGTGCGGTCGGTCTGGGTGGCGAGGCTCAGCATCTTTCCGCGCCCGTCGCCGGGTAGCGAATCATAGATCTGCTGAAGATTCGTGGTCTTGCCACAGAGACCAGGGCCGTAGTAGACGATCTTGGCCGTGAGCTCTTTGGTGGCCGCATTGAAGAGGACCATGCTGCCTCCGGGTCGGGGGTTCGATTCCGCAAGATTGGTGCAGGATATAGGCCGTGGTCAAGCATTTGGACAGGATCGGGGGCCGGGCTCCCCTTTGGAACCCAAGGAAATCACCCTTCCCCTTTGCATCCCAGCGGCGGCCCCACTACACTTCACCATCAATCCAAGCTTTTCCTGAGGGCATCATGGCCAAACTTCTGGTGCACGAAAGTGCTGGGGTTCGAGAATTCGAACTGGTGGACAACGAGGTCCATATAGGGCGGGAGCTGGACAACACCCTGCGCTTAGCGGATCCGAGCATCTCTCGCCATCACTGCGTGATCCGCCAAACCGGCAACGGCTATGAGGTCCAGGACCTTCAAAGCAGCAACGGCGTGCTGCTGAACGGCAGCCGAATCCAGACCTCACCCCTGCGGGATGGCGACCGGGTGACCCTTGGCCAGATCCAGATCACTTTCATGGATCCCGCCGAACAGAATGCCACCGTGGCCGTTCAGCGGTTAGTGGATCCGCCCGTGACGGGCACGGTGCGCATGAGCCCTGACCAGATGGCCCAGGTCCACGGGACTCTGGGTGCGCCTGTCGCTCCCATGACGAATCCCACGCCCATTATTCCTGCCGTATCCCCCACTTCCACGACCCCGGCCCCCATGCAGCCCATGCCCGAATCCCGGGCCCCGGAATTTGGGCATTTCACGGATCCTGGCGCCGCCGCGCGGCCCGCGTCCTCTCCGGCCATGCGATCGACCGCCGCCAATCCCGATTTGACCGCCCCGACAGTCGTATCAAGCATTCCGGCGGCTCCCGCCACAGGTTTTTTAAGCAAGTTCCTGCCGCCCATTCCCGATGACGCCCAGCCCACCGGCGAACGCGGGGACTTCGTGACCCGGCTAATCGCCGCATTCATCGATGGCGCCATCATGATCCCCGTCATGATCGTGATGTTCGTCTTCTCTTTCGTCGTGGGGATCATCGCCAGCAAAGTGCCCGCCTTGGGCATGTTGGCCGGATGTCTTGGCATGGTGCTCTACCTGGGAGCCATGGTGGGCTACTTCGTCTTCATCGCCCGCTGCATCTCCAAAAACGGCGCCACCATCGGGAAAAAGATGATGAAGCTGCGTGTGGTGCCAGAAGACAACCCTTACGGACGTCTCAGTTTCGGCCAGGCCATCATCCGCCAGATCTGCCACATCGCCAATTTCACCATCGGCTATCTCCTGATTTTTGGGGCCGAGCGCAAGGCCGTCCACGACATGATCACGAAGACCATCGTCATCAAAGTGGACCGATAACTTTCATTCCGGCGCCCTCGCGCCCTTCACCGGAGAAACCATGAGTGGCAACACCATCAGCAAGCCCGACGCGAACCCCGTCGTCGCAGCCCTATTGACATGGCTGGTGTTCGGAATCGGGCACATGGTCATCAATGGCCAGCAGCGCAAATGGCTCTTCACGCTCATTGCCACCATCATTGGCTCCATCCTGTGCGTCTTGCCCGGCATGGTCATCGGCATCTTGAGCATCATTGATGCCTATAAGACTGCCGAACGCCTGAAATCCGGCGAAGCCATTCCTGAAAACGAATACTCCATGCCCTTGCTCTTTAAGGTCGTCAGCATGATTGATAAAACGGCCACCTGCTCAGCGGCCTGATCTTTACAGCTTTTCTCGATCCACCGAGCCCCCAAACGAAGGTGGCCCATTCTAAGGATTTCTCATGCTCGAAGCCTACCTTCCTCCGATTCCTGACGACGCCGTACCCACCGGAGAGCGCGGTGAACTGGGCGAGCGCCTGGTGGCCACGCTCATCGACTTCGTCCCCTCCATTGTCATCTGTATCGCCTTTTTCATCTTGCAGTTCGTCCTCGCCTTCATCCCATTCCTAGGTTGCATCCTGGGCTGTGGATTGTGGCTTATCCAAGTGGCCATCCATCTGGCCTACATCTTCTACTTCATCCCCATGTGCGTGTCGAAGAATGGCGCCAGCATTGGGAAGAAGATGCAGAAACTGCGCGTCGTGCCTCTGGGCGAACCTGCCGGTCGGCTGACCATGAGCTCGGCGGCCATCCGCCAGATCGGCTACATCCTAGGCGTGATCAATCTCATCGTGCTGGCGGTGAAGGGCGAGGAGCGTATCAGCCTCGCCGACATGCTCGGCAAGTCCGAAGTCATCAAGGTGGATCGGTAGTTTGGACCGGGAGGCCCTATGAATTTTGAACCGGATGGAAACCGCGCCGCGGCCATGGACCAGCTCAAGGGTCCGGCCATCAGCCTCATGGTGACGGCGTGCATTGGTGCGGCCTTCCAGGTATTGGGTCTGCTCATGAACCTCATGGGCGCCGGGATGGGCGCGATGGCACGGAGCGGTCGGGGCATGCCCAACATGCTATCCGGCGGCATCGGGGCGGTATTCAACGTCATCGGCCTGATCATGGCCGTGGTGGTGTTCATGGGCGCTTCCAAGATGAAGAGCGCTGAAAGCTTCGGCTTCGCCATGGCCGCGGCCATCATCGCCATGATTCCCTGCGTGAGCCCCTGCTGCCTGTTGGGCCTCCCCCTGGGCATCTGGGCCCTCGTAATACTCATGAAGCCCGAGGTGAAATCCGCCTTCACGAGTTAACGTGCAATCTGAATTGACTCACCGCGCCGAGGGGAAACGAATCCTTCCCAACGGCGCGGTGCTTGTTTCGCTGGCCTGCCTTGGCGTCCTGGTGGCGAGCCGCCTATTGCCACCCGACGGCCTCCCTGGCGTGGACCTCTGCGCCTTCCACGCGCTCACGGGCCTGCCCTGCCCTGGCTGCGGCCTGACGCGAGCTTTTTGCGCCCTGGCCCGGGGCCATTTTTACGAGGCCTGGCAGCTCCATCCCTTTGCGTTCCCGCTCTTCGCCGCGACCTTGGGCGGCCTTCTTTCGCCACTGCTGGAACTGGGCTTTCCTGCCTGGGCGGGGCTGCGGGCCACACGGCTAATCCGCATGGTGGTGATTGCGTTCACGGCGGCTTTGCTGCTCTTCGGGGTCTGGCGCGCCAAGGGCGAATGGGACCTCCACCATCGGGGCCCGGATCAGCCGCGAAGCGCATCCTGAGCCTTGCCCGCCCGCTGCATCCGACGCTCCACTTCATCCCACTGGATGTTCTGGAAGAAGGCGTCGATGTATTTCGCCGCGCTCGCGCCGTAGTCCATCTGGTAGGCGTGCTCGTACATGTCCATCACCAGCAGGGGCGCGGTATCCGCCATGCCTTGGGTGTGGTGGCCGGACCAGAATATGCGGAGATCGCCGGTATGAAAACAGTGGCCGAGAATGGCCCAGCCGCTGCCGCCGGAAAGGCTTCCGCCCAGGGCGCGGAACTGGGATTCGAAGGCACCGAGGCTGCCGAAGGCTTCGCCCAGGCGCTTGGCAACCGAGGCTCCGGGCCGGCCATCGCCGCCCAGATTCCCGAAGTAGAGTTCATGAAAAATGGCGGAGTTCTGGTAGGTGAGTTCCGATTGGCGAAGACCCGCCACGGTGAAGGGCGCGGCATCCTTGGTCAGGCTGGCCAATTCATTCCGGACTTTCGCGAGGTTCTTCACGGCGCCCGCGTAGTTGTTGTCGTGGTGCGAGGTGATGAGCTTTTCGGAAATGCCATTCAGGCTATCGGCCTTGAAAGGCAGCGGAACGATGTGCGGGACGGGGATCGCGGACGCAGCGGGGGCGGCGCTTTGCATCGCCTCTAATTTGGGGTCAGCGAGAAGCAGTCCTCCCATTCCTGCGAGGGCTCCAACGGCTTCGCGGCGGTTCATGGTCATGGAAACCTCCTTTGGGGTGACGGGACTGATGATCCGCGCCAAAGGCTCCCTCCGCCAATCGAAAATCGAAAATACTTAAAGCAAGTCTTCCCGGCCCTCTTGCTTCAAGCGCTCGACAATCTTTTTCACCGACTGCGCCTGGTCGCGATGACAGATGAGCAGCGCGTCGGCCTCGTCCACCACGATGAGATCCCTCAGGCCGCTGGCGGCGATGAGGCGGTCGCCGCCGAAGAAAGCGCAGTTGTGGACGTCCAATAAAATGGCCTGGCCCTGCACCACGTTGCCTTCGCCATCGGCCTCGTGAAAGCCAATGGCGGCGGGCCAGGAGCCCACGTCGGACCAGCGAAAACGCGTAGGCACCAGCGCGACGTTTTGGGCCTTTTCCATGAGGGCCACATCGATGGCCACCTGGGGCAGCTGGCCATAGGCGGCCGGAAGTGTCGCGGCGTGCCCCCCGGTCTTGATCCATTCATCCAACGGCTGAAGCACTTCAGGACAATGCTGAAGCAGCCCTTCCCGCAGATCCGCCAAGGTCCAGACGAACATGCCCGCGTTCCAGTAATGGCGCCCGGTTTCGAGGTACTGCAGCGCCACCTCCAAGGGCGGTTTTTCCCGAAAGGCTAGGACCTTCTGAACAGTGCCCGATCCTTCGGCTTCGATGTACCCATATCCCGATTCGGGATAGGTCGGCCTGATGCCGAAGACCACCAGTTCGCGCGCCTCGACCGCGTGCTTAACGGCAATCTCCACGTCTTCATTGAAGACTTCCGGGTCGCCGATCCAATGATCCGCGCTGAGTACCACCATCACGCCGTCCGGCACCCGCCGCTCGATCTCCACCAGACTCAGAGCCAAGCAAGGCGCGGTGTTGCGGCCCTCAGGCTCCACCAAAATATTCTCCAGCGGCAGCTCCGGCAGCATCCGCCGCGTCTCGTCCGCCAGCTCCGCCGTGGTCACGATGAAGACGTGGCGTGGCTCGAAATGCCCCTCCAGCCGCCGCACCGTCTGATGCAGCAATGTCTCCTCACCGGCGATGGCGAGAAACTGTTTGGGTTTCGAGGACCGGGAGCGGGGCCAAAAGCGCGTGCCCTTGCCCCCGGCCATCACCACGGCGACTTTGGATTCAAGCGTGGGCCTGGCCGACATCTACAAACTCCCAATGACAACAGCGGGCAACAGCGCGCGAAGTTTTGCCGATCACCGCGACAGCACCGGCACCAGCGCGCCCAGCTCTCTTGGTGGTTCCGGGCGCGGTTCTAGGACGTAGGACATGGGCCGCGCCACCATCTGTCCCGCGTCGGTGCCCAGGTAGAAGGCCCTTTCCCCCGCGACGAGGCGCCGCACGGCTTCGCAGCCCCAGCGGCTTCCCCAAATTCGGTCGAGAGCCGAAGGCGACCCACCCCGCTGGATGTGGCCCAGCACCACCACCCGCAGATCCATCTCGTAGTCCTTCTTGAGCCGCTCACCGATATCCACGGCGGCGGAACCGATGTCCCCCCGCATGGCCGCACTGCCTGCTTGATCGCCCTCGGCCACCACCACGATGGAACTCCGTTTGCCTCGATCCCAATTGGATTTGAGCTGGCGCACCAAGGATTCGTAAGTGTCCTCCTCGCTTTCGGGATAGAGCACCGCTTCGGCCCCGCAGGCGATGGCGGTGTGAACCGCCAGCATGCCGCTGCGCCGTCCCATGACTTCCACCAAGAAAAGCCGGTCGTGGCTGGAGGCCGTGTCTCGGATGCGATCGATGGCCTCCACCGCGGTGTTGAGCGCCGTGTCGAAGCCCAGGGTCCGCTCGGTGCCCGGCAGGTCGTTGTCAATGGTGCCGGGGATGCCCGCGCACTTGATACCGTGCTCCCGATTCAGAAAATCGGCGCCGGTGAAGGAGCCATCGCCGCCGATGATGACCAGGGCTTCGATGCCCGCCGTCCACAGATCCTGGGCCGCCTTCGCGCGCACCGCGGGATCAAAAAAAGCTTGGCAGCGCGCCGTATGCAGGATGGTGCCGCCCCGCTGCAGGATGTTGGCGCAGGCGCGGGAGGCCAAGGGCCTCCAATCCTGGTCCACCAAGCCCTGATAGCCGTGGCGGATACCGATGACCTCCGAGCCCAGGGCGTCCGCTTGCCGCACCACCGCCCGGATGGCGGCGTTCATGCCCGGCGCGTCGCCGCCGGAGGTGAGCAGACCGATTCGCATCAGCGATGTTTCTTTTTCCCTGATTTCGGCGTGCCGTGCCCTTTGGTGTGGTGCCTACCTTTTTTTCCGTGAGACGCCCTCGCAGCGCGGGAGGTCCTGCCTTTCCGTGTGTCCTTGTAGTTCGTCTCCGGCGCGGGCAGCGGGGGAGGTTCGGCGATGGCGCGAGGGACCGGCGGCAGATCTCCCTCGGAGATTCCCTGAGCCAGGGCCCGCTGGGTCCGCGCCTTGAGAACGGGATCGTCCGGAACCTGATGGGCAAAGACCATCGCTCCAGCAAATCCAAGAACCACTACCGAGCGAATGATCTTCATAGGACTCCCGAGGCAGAGAATTAACGCTACCGCTTAGTGTGCTGCAATGCCAATGCCTGGTTCCCGACCCTAAGCCAGGGCAGTCGGGACCGCTTGGGATAAACTGCACAATCCGCCCCAGCCATCCCCCTAGCTGGGCCCGGTCCCTGGAGTCTCCATGTCTTCCCCTGATCAAAACCCCGTCGCCGAATCCACATTGGAAGCCTGCCTGCGCCCCTTTCCTTCCTCCGAAAAGGTTTTCGTGGCGGGCAAATTGCCCGATGTGAAGGTTCCCATGAGGCAAATCGCCTGCCAGCCCACACGGGACTTCGACGGCCAGCTGGTACCGAACGAATCCGTGGTGGTCTATGACACGTCGGGTCCGTACACGGATCCCACGGCGGTCATTGACCTCGCCAAGGGTCTGCCTGCCCTCCGCCAGGGCTGGATCCTCTCCCGTGGGGATGTGGAAGAACTGCCCGGTGCCACGAGCTTGTACCGAAAACTGCGGGAACGCGATGCAGATCTCGATGCCATTCGTTTCCACGCGGAGCGCAAGCCCTTGCGTGCCAAGGCTGGAAAAAATGTCAGCCAAATGCACTACGCGCGCCAAGGCCTCATCACCCCGGAAATGGAATACATCGCCATTCGAGAAAATCTCGGACGAGCCGACGCCGACATCAAGAGCCGCATCACGCCTGAGTTTGTGCGGGATGAGGTAGCCCGAGGCCGCGCCATCATCCCCGCCAACATCAACCACCCCGAGATCGAACCCATGATCATCGGACGCAATTTTTTGGTGAAAATCAACGCCAACATCGGCAACTCAGCGGTGGCGTCTTCCATTGAAGAAGAAGTGGAAAAAATGGCCTGGGCCACCCGCTGGGGCGCCGACACAGTGATGGACCTGAGCACCGGCAAAAACATCCACGAAACCCGCGAATGGATCCTGCGCAACAGTCCCGTACCCATCGGCACGGTGCCCATTTATCAGGCCCTGGAAAAAGTGAATGGCAAGGCCGAAGACCTGACCTGGGAGTTGTACCGCGATACGCTGATCGAGCAGGCGGAACAGGGCGTGGACTACTTCACCATCCACGCGGGTGTGCGCCTGCGCTACGTCCCACTCACCGCCAAGCGCGTGACGGGCATTGTGTCCAGGGGCGGCAGCATCCTGGCGAAGTGGTGCCTCTCTCATCACAAAGAAAATTTTCTCTACACCCATTTCGAAGACATTTGCGAAATTATGAAGGCCTATGATGTGAGCTTTTCCTTGGGCGACGGCCTGCGTCCCGGCTCCATCGCCGACGCCAATGATGAAGCCCAATTCGGCGAATTGGAGACGCTGGGAGAGCTGACGAAAATCGCATGGAAGCACGATGTTCAGGTGATGATCGAGGGCCCCGGCCACGTGCCCATGCACCTGATTCAGGAGAACATGACCAAACAGTTGGCGGTCTGCGATGAAGCGCCCTTCTACACGCTGGGGCCGCTCACCACGGACATCGCACCGGGCTACGACCACATCACGTCGGGCATCGGCGCCGCCATGATCGGCTGGTTTGGCTGCGCCATGCTTTGCTACGTGACCCCCAAGGAGCACCTGGGCCTGCCCAACAAAAAGGACGTGAAGGATGGCGTCATCACCTACAAGATCGCCGCCCACGCCGCCGATCTCGCCAAGGGCCATCCCGGGGCTCAGATGCGCGACAATGCGCTCTCCAAAGCCCGCTTTGAATTCCGCTGGGAGGATCAGTTCAATCTCTCACTCGATCCCGACACCGCGCGGGTATTTCACGATGAAACGCTGCCCGCCGAAGGCGCCAAAAGCGCCCATTTTTGCTCCATGTGCGGTCCGCATTTTTGCTCCATGAAAATCACGGAAGATGTCCGCCAATACGCCGCCACGCATGGGTTCGACCAGGCCGAAGCCCTGGACAAAGGCCTGGAAGAAATGTCTGAAAAGTTCAAGGAACAAGGCGCGGAGGTTTACCTCCAGGCGTAGTCAGGTATGAGGCGGTGAGGCATGAGGAATGAGGTTCATAAGGTGGCGGCTAAAAGCCGCGATAGTAAGTGCGCCGCGGGCGCACCCCTCACACCTTTCACCTCACCCCTCAGGCCCCTTCATCACCTTGCGGATCAGCTCTACGGCTTCAGCCGTGCGATAGGGTTTTTGGAGGAAGCCATCGGCGGCGGCATCCGTCCCGGAGCCTGAATCGCTGTAGCCGCTGCACAGGATCACGGGAAGGCCGGGCTTCAGGGCGCGCAGGGCCTTTATCAACTCGGGTCCATTCAATCCCGGCATGACTTTGTCCACCAGGGCGCAGCCGATGAGATCTTGATTGGATTCAAAGATCTTCAAGGCCTCCTCGCCATCGGCGGCGGTGAGCACTTCAAACCCGCTCTTGGACAGGGCCAGGGCCGTGATGGTGCGGATGGCTTCTTCGTCCTCCGCCAATAGCACGGTGCCTTCGGACCGGTAAGGTGCTTTAGCTACGCCCTCGCGGGGTCTCGGAGCTAGGGCTTCCGCCGCGGGAAAAACCAAACTGAACGTCGTTCCAGCGCCCGGTTTGCTGTTCACCCGGATCCCACCGTGGTGGGCCTTGATGATGCCCTGCATGGTCGAAAGCCCTAGACCCCGGCCCGCGGCTTTGGTGGTGAAGAAGGGGTCAAATAGGCGCAGCAGGGTGCCTTCGTCCATACCGCAACCGCTGTCCTTCACCCGCAGGGAGACATAGGGTCCCGGCACCAGTCCCATGCCTGGGAAGCCGGTCTCCAGCTCTACGTCGGAGTAGACGCGGTGGGACGTGGCGATGTTGATGCTGTGTTCCCCGTTGACTCCAGGGCCTCCCAGTTGAGGTTCAATGGCCTCGGTGGCGTTGATGACGAGATTCATCACCACCTGCTGGATCTGGATGGGGTCCGCTTGAATGAAGGGCAGGTCGGGTGCAAGCTGCATGCGCAATGCGATACCCGGATGACGGGACACGGACAGCAGTTCCGTCATCTCTTCCACCACTTGGTTGAGCAGCACTTCCCGGGTCTCGAAGATTCCCTTGCCGCTATAGACCAGGATCTGCCGGGAGAGCTCCGCCGCCCTTTCGGTGCTCGACAGGGCTTTGATCAGATGTTCCATGGCGGGCGTTCGCTCGTCCGTGAGCTGCACCGCCGCATCCAGGTTGCCGAGCAGGGCGGTGAGGATGTTGTTGAAGTCGTGGGCGATGCCCCCCGCCAGGAGCCCCAGGCTTTCCAGCTTCTGGCCCTGGCGCAAGGCCTCTTCCTGCTGCCGATGTTGGGTCAGATCCTCGACTAGGGTGGTGGCTCCAAGGAATTCTCCGTCTTCCCCGTCCTTCCCTAGCAAGGGCGCACTGTACCAAGCACAGATCACCGTCTGGCCCTTCTTGGCCCGGCATTCCAAGGTGGAATGGGTGCCGGCCTTGGAGGCGGCAATCTCACGCAGAATGGAACCCAAAGAAGGCCCCTTAGCCTCAGGCCCCTCAGGCCCCTCAGGGCCATTGCGCAGAGCCAACAGTTCGGCGATGTCCCGGCCCAGGGCTTCCGATTCGGCATAGCCGAAAATTCTTTCCGCCGCCGGATTCCAGGTTCGGATCCGCCGTTCCGGATCCCATTCAAGGACGCCCAACGGCGTGTTCTGCACATGATTCTCGTGGCGGGCCAGGGCGCCTTCCAAAGCCATGGTCATGGTCTTAGCCATGGCCTCCGCCCTGGCCCGCGTGGCGATGAGGGACCAGCACAAGGCCGCGAATAAAAGACTGATGATCGAGCCCGTAGTCATGGCCCAGACGGGCCATCGGTAGTCGGCGGTCTGATCGAAACTGGGCAGCGGGACCACCCGCCCCGCCCAGGCCCGGTCCCCCCATTTGAAGACCAGTTGCCGGGTGGGAGTGCCGCCGCTGATCTTTACCTGGGGCCCATCCACGGGGCCCAGGTTGTGCTGGTAGGCGAGGCCGCCATGGACCGGATGGTTGCCACCATAGATCTGGGTGCCGAAGTCTGGGTCCATCTCCCGCATGACTTCATCCATCATTGTGTCCAGATAGATGGCTGCGGAAATCCAGCCTCGATGCGCGGCGCGGCGTGCCTCGGGTGTGAAGGCCATGGTGCCCGGTTTGTAGACCGGCAGCAGGAGGCCGAAGGCGGGCCTTTCGGTGCCGGAGTCCTTGAAGTAGATCGGCGCGGTGATGGCGCTCTGCCCGGAATCCATGGCCCGCTCGGCGGCGCCGCGCTGTTCGGGATCCAGGCCGATGTCGTAGCCCACCGCGTGGGGATTGAGCAGCGCGGGCTCCGAGTAGCGGATGATGAATTTTTCAAGCCCCTCGCCGGGCACGCGCTCGATGTAGGCGAGGCCTTTCACCGAGGGGTAGCGATGGGGAAGGTCCAGCTCCTCCACAAAGCGGCGCCATTCGTCCACGGCGATCTTCTCCCGCACTTCGAAAAGTCCGCGCCCTCCCCGCAGCAGCCCCTCGTAGGTGAACAGGTGATCCTGCATGGACAGGTAGGTCCGCTGGACTTGGCGGTCCACCCGCGCTTGGATGCGGTCCTTGGCATGGCGTTCGCCCAACACGCTGATGACAGCCGTGAGCAGAAGCCCCGCCACCAGGATTGCCAAGGCCGTGAGGGCGGGATGCTCTCGAAGGGCGGGCGGAGATTTGGAGAACCAGGGCAGGCGCATGGGCTCCGAGGGAAGCTGAAGAAGTTGAGGAAGCTTAGCTCGGTGGACGATCCTAGGGAACCCAGCCATCCTGAGTCCCCGGAGCAGCCCTTGGATCCAATCGCCGATGCCCTCAAAGACTTCCTGGCCGCGGGCCGCGTCTCGGTGCGGCATCCCGCGGACTATCGCCGCCTGGAGGCCATCATGACCCGCTGGACCTCGGCCTGGAACCACAAGGAAAGGGTGCTCGACCTCTCCCATTCAAGCCATGGCGTCTTTCTGCATTTCAACCAGTTCATCGCCGGCCACTGGTGCCAGGTCTGCTACTTCCACGCCTCCCCCAAGCACGGCGTGAGCATGCGCGGACCCGACCCGGATCGGGTGCGAAAATCCCACAAATTCCGCCGCAACAAGATGGACACAAGCAAGCTGGACGCGCTTTTCGACGCCTGGTCCACCCACGCAGAAGCCCGTGCGGC
Source organism: Holophagaceae bacterium (assembly GCA_025350765.1). Lineage (GTDB taxonomy): Bacteria > Acidobacteriota > Holophagae > Holophagales > Holophagaceae > JANXPB01. Next base: position 19,633 of record JANXXC010000216.1, read on the forward strand.
GGGGCTCGCGGTGGAATTCTTCCTGGAGGAAACCTCGGACGATGTGTGGGCCGCCTGCCTGAAATCCGCCCGGGACCTGCTGGGATGAGCCGCGCGGAGTTGAGGCCCTTCGGTGTCGCCACGGCCCACACCGCCGCCGTGATCCGCGCCGTGCCTGAAACGGAGACCCGCCTCTGGGATCTGCGCCCGGTGCCCCATCTCAAAAATCTCCGAGAGCAGCTCGTCCACCTGGCGCTCATCCGGGAAAGCATCCTCAGCACCCTGACCAAGCGCGATCCGAAAGCCCTCAAGGATATCTTCGAGG
>JANXXC010000235.1 GCA_025350765.1 Holophagaceae bacterium
CACCTATACGCCGCTGCGGCCCCTTCCTTGCGCTGCATCGCGGCTAACCTCCGTCGCGGCCTCGTCCCATTGTGAAACACGCTCTCAGGGATACTGAAATCAAGAGCCTGTTATCCTCGGAGTAACGTCTCGGTTCCCGGAGGTATTGTGTCCAAGCTCGATCTGATCATGTTCGAGGAGGAGTTCAAGCAACTCCAGGACATTATCGGCCGCCTTCAGAAAGATGCTTCGGCCAAGGTGGTCTTCCTAGTAGACAAGAACGGCCAGCAGATTGCCTCCGCCGGGGAAGTGCATAGCATTGACGCCACTAGCCTAGCCTCTCTCACTGCGGGCAACGTGGCGGCTACGGACGGCCTCGCGAAGCTCATCGGCGAGAAGGAATTCAGCCTCCTTTTCCATGAAGGCGAAAAGGACAACCTGCACATTTCCATCGTCGGCAAGCGCGGCATCCTGGTGGTGATCTTCGACCAGGGTTCGAGCCTCGCCTTGGTCAGACTCCGAGTGAAGAAAGCCTCAAGGGAACTCCAGGAGATCTTCGAGCGCGTGGAGACGCGGGCGCACGAGGAAAGCGGCCCGGGCACCAAGTTCGAGAGCCCATTCAGTGAGATCACGGATGACGACATCGACAAGCTCTTCGGCGATTGATGAAGGGATGACGAGATGACCTTCATCAATTACGCCTCGCGAGAGATCAATTGCAAGATCGTTTACTACGGTCCGGGGCTCTGCGGGAAAACCACCAACATCCAGTGGATCCATGAGCAGGCCAACCCCGAAAAACGGGGCAAGTTGGTGAGTCTGGCCACGGAAACGGACCGCACGCTGTTCTTCGATTTCCTGCCCCTCGACATGGGCACGGTCAAGGGCTTCAAGGTGCGCTTCCACCTGTACACGGTGCCCGGCCAGGTCTTCTACGACGCTTCGAGAAAGCTCATCCTCCGGGGCTGCGATGGGGTCATCTTCGTGGCGGATAGCCAGCGTCCCCGCATGGAGGCCAACATCGAGGCCATCGCAAACCTTGCGACGAACCTCAAGGACAACGGCTTCGATATCCGCACCATTCCCTACGTGCTTCAGCTCAATAAACGGGACATGCCCACCGCGGAAAAAGTAGACGAGATGGAGCGCCTTCTCCGGTTCCGCAATGAACCGATGATCGAGGGCATCGCTAACCAGGGCGTCGGGGTCATCGAAACGTTGAAAGCCTGCGCGAGACAGATCCTGATGGAATTGCAGCGCTCTTAGACGTCCGATGCACAATTAGCCGCTTGGCGGCGGCTTCATTGGCTGGTGGACTTCTCGCAGAGGTGGGATCGGACATTGTTAGGGGAGGGGCAGGAGCCCCTCCCCTAAGCACCCATAGCAAACTTGAATGCTTTGCTTTCCTTCCAGCCCTTACCAGCAGGGATGGCAGTTCGAAGCGACGTGGGTCCTGCAAACCGGGAAGTCGCTGGCGCAAATATTGTCGGAATTCACCGTGCAAAGACGGGAGATACCGCCTACGAGGGTTTCTGTTTCCTTTGCATTCAGATTGCGAAGAGTTTCCTGGTTCAGGTTGAGCTTTTTGAGATTCATGGAAGGCTCCTATGAAAGGGATGGAAGTGGACAGTTAAAAGGAATCCCACACTCGATTGTGCTGAGGCCTCAGGTTCGGGGTGGATCAATCATGGTGCCCACCCGGGCGGAGAACGGTCATCAATCAATCACGATGTGCGTTAAAGGAGGGCCGAGTGGATGCCTTGGATGACTCGAAGCGCTACTTTTCATCCTCCAGCGGAAGCCGAGTGGAATGTCCATTTTCATCATCCGGTCCATCGCATCCGCCCCACCCACAGGCAGGCAGTGATCAGAGTTCCTGTTGTCCGTGTACCTCGATCGCTTTCAATTCCGCATGCGCCCAGGCCTTTTAAAAAGCAATCACCTCGCCAACGTAGACACTAGGTCGAACTCCCAAACTTTCGGGGTAGCCCACAACAAGGGAGGACTTCACCGGTTCAATCAAGCGTTGTTTGGCCTCGTCGTGGTTATCCAGCGCTCACCGCCCAGGGTTAGGTTCACGCCCAAGGCTGGATCCACATCGCCGAAGGAGCAATGCCCTGGGGCAGGGCTGAGCTACCCACCTTGACTGCCTTTGGGCATAT
>JANXXC010000259.1 GCA_025350765.1 Holophagaceae bacterium
TGGACCATGCCCCAAAGAGCCTGGAAAGAAGCCCTCACTCAGTTCGCCATCCTCTACCCCACCCGGATGGAACCCTCGACCTACTGACCCGGATCAAACATCATGAAAATCGCTCACACACAGAAATTTGGATAGGTCCCGACCCAGGGTGCTTTCGCGTCTTCTCGTGCATTTTTATTTTAGTGTTTCTGCGATTTCTGCCGCACCCGTTTCGGCGGCAAGGCCTTGCCTTTTTTAGGCGCCTGCTTCGCGGCGGGTTTGGGCTTCGCCACGACCTTCCGCTTCACTTTGGGTTTGGCCTTCTCTTCCTTCTGGCCTCGGAAGGCTTCGTTGCGGAAGCCCGGTTTCAGGCCTTCTCCGGGATCCAAAATGCGACGGACCTTGGCTTCTTCATGGGCCGGTTCGTCGCCTTTCTGCTTTTTCTGGATGCTCAGGCGGATGGGCGTTCCGATGAAACCAAACACGTCCCGTAGGCGGTTCTCAAGGTATCGGACGTAACTAAAATGCAGGCCGCGATCTGTATTGGTTTTGAGGACAAAACTCGGCGGCCGCACGCCCACCTGCACCATGAAATAAAGCTTGGGCAGTTTGCCCTCCACCATGTGAGGGCTCATGGCCTCCACGGCGTCCTTCAGGAAGGCGTTGAGCTTGCCTGTGGGGACGCGCAAAGCATGGGTGGCGGCTACTTCGCGGATGTGCGCGAAAAGTTTGGAGACCCGCTGTCCGCTCAGTGCTGAAATAAAAATCATGGGCGCGTGGGCCAGAAAGCCCAGGTCCTGGCGGATCTTGTCCTCGACGGTGATAGATGTGTAAGTGTCCTTGTCCACCAGATCCCATTTATTCACTACAAGGATCACCGCGGCGCCCGCTTCGTGGGCATAGCCCGCGATCACCGCGTCTTGGTGCGTGACGCCTTCTACTGCGTCAATGAGTAGCAACGAAACATCGGCGCGGGCCATGGCCTGCTTAGCCTTCAGGATGGAGAGTTTTTCGGCGCCTTCGTGGGTCTTGCCTTTGCGGCGGATGCCGGCGGTATCGATCAGGCGATAGACCTGGTCTTCCACGGTGAACACTGTGTCCACGGTATCGCGCGTGGTGCCCGCGATCTCGCTCACCAAGCTGCGCTCGTAGCCCAACAGCCGGTTGGTGAGGGAACTCTTGCCCACGTTGGGACGACCGATGATGGCGAAGCGCAGTTCTTCTTCGAGCTCGTGCTGCTCGGCTTCTTCGGGGGTGCGATGAAAGGGCAGAAGGGCGCGGATGGCGTCCATCAATTCAGCGACGCCGCTGCCGTGGCTGGCGGAGATGGTGAGGATCCCGTCGAAACCAAGGGCGTAGAAAGCGCCATCCGGCGCGCCGCCCTTCATGCCATCCACCTTGTTCACCACTAGGATCACGGGCTTGCCGGATCGCAATAGTCGTTGGGCGATTTCTTCGTCACCGGTGGTGCAGCCGTCGTGGCCATCCACGAGGAGCACCACGACGTGGGCTTCGGCCAGCGCGGCGTTGGCCATGCGGGTGATGCCGGCAGTGATGACGTCATCGCCTTCGAAATCCAGGCCGCCGGTGTCCACCAACTCGAAGACTTCTTGGGGGTCGCCTTCTTCCGAAAGGCAGGTGACGCGTCCATAGCTACGGTCGCGGGTCATGCCCGGCAGGTCATGCACCAGCGCGGCCCGGCTGCGAGTGAGCCGGTTGAAGAGGGTGGACTTGCCCACGTTGGGGCGTCCGCAAAGGGCGACGAGGGGGAGTTTCATGGGATTCCTGACTTCTTTAGCTTACAGGGCCGGGATGAAAGGGGTGCCGTGCTCCGATTTTCGCGCCGATCCACCATGGCGCGGGGCTCCCCTCCGCGTCTGGATTACTAAGTCCACGACCTGCGGTCGCGGGTTTGGCGCAGACGCTTCGGGCCGCTCGACTGGCTGCGGGCGGGCCTCGCCTTCTGCGACCGGCTCCGACGCTCTCGCGTCTCTGCCTGGCCCTAACCCCGCGCCATTCGAGCTTCGAGCCCCGTCCACCCCGCCGTTCCCTGTTTCTCGCGCCGACCCACCATGTCGCGGGGCTCCCCTCCGCGTCTGGTTTTTTTAAGTCCACGACCTGCGGTCGCGGGTTTGGCGCAGACGCTTCGGGCCGCTCGACTGGCTGCGGGCGGGCCTCGCCT
>JANXXC010000195.1 GCA_025350765.1 Holophagaceae bacterium
CACCCAAGCCAGGCTGGTGGCCTTCGTGGGGGTTATTGTCTGGCTGTTCTGGCCCGACCCCCCGAAAAAAACCGCCGGGGCGGGGAGATTGACCACCGTGCAGGGCGGCGGCCTTGAAGACCGGGAAATCCTGGCGCTCCAGAAACTCCCTGATTTGGCAAAGCTGGATATGGCGGGCGAGCTGCCCAACCAATCAAAAATGCACCGGGATCTCTTTCTCTTCGAGGGCATTCCCCCACCGCCGCCACCGCCTCCGCCGCCCCCTCCGCCACCGCCTCCTCCCACCGAAGCGGAACTGAAGTCCGCCGCGGAAAAGGCAGCCCGGGACGCCATGTATTCCACGCGACCCCAAGGGTTGCGCTACATCGGATTCATGCGGAGCAAGACCGCCGGCCTCATCGGCGCCTTTTTCAAGAACGAAGAGCCCTTCACCTTCACCCTCGGACACATTGAGGGCGGCACCTGGAAGTTGGTGAATCTCACCGACACCAAAGCTGAGTTCCAGAACACTAAGTATGCGGACATGCGGATGATGCTTGAGGTCCGCGATTTCGCCGGTGTTTCGGGCGCCGGTGCCCAAGTCACGAACGAGTTCTAAGTCCTGTGATCTTCCTGCTCCATCGCCCCATCGCACCACCGTTCACTTGGATGGCCCCATGCCCCTCATGCACCTGAACCGACGCCTCCGATTCGCCTCTCCCCGGATGGCCCAGACACTGTTGATCGCATCTGTGCTGGTGGCCTCTTTGGGCTGCAGCCTCCACCGCGCCAATAGGGCCTATGCCGAAGGCCGCTACGAAGAGGCCACTCGCGAGTACCAATCAATCCTGCGGCGGGATCCTGAAAACCTGCAGGCCCGCAACGGCTATCACCGCGCCGCGCCGCTGGCGGCCGTGACGCACATTGAAAAGGCCAAGGTGATGGAGTCCCGCGGGCAGGTGGATGAGACCTCGCTGGAATTGAAACGCGCTCTGGTACTGGACCCCAATAATTCCATCGCCCTGGACTGGCTGGCGCGCATCCAGCTTGACGCTCAGCGTAAGAAGGCCAAGGAATCCGCCGAGGATTATTCCTCGGCCAAGGCCAAGGCCGATGCCCGCAACCCCATGCAACTGAATCCCCGGTCTCTGGAAGGCCTCACCCTCACCTTCTCGAAGAAGACCAGTTTGAAGGAGATCTTCTCGGTCATCAGCAAGGCCTCGGGGGTGAACATCATCCCTCATACCTCTTTCCAGGACGTGCAGACCCAAATTGATCTGCAAGGACTCAATTTCCAGCGGGCGCTGGACACCCTGATGTTGCAAAACGATCTCTTCTACAAGGTGTTGGATCCCAACACCATCATGATTTTCAAGAACAACCCGCAGAACCGTGAGCAATACGAGAACCAGCTCATCCACACGTTCTACCTAAGCAACGCCGAGGTGGACATCGTCCGCCAGATTCTCACCACGCTCATCCCACAGTTGAAGATCTTCACGGACAAACGCCTGAACGCCGTGACCATCAAAGCCAAGCCCAATGAGCTGATCATCGCCCATCACATCGTGGATCAGCTGGACAAGGCCAAACCCGAAGTGATGGTGTATCTGGAGCTCATCGAAGTCACTGAGAGCAGCGCCGAGCAGGTGGGTCTGCTCCCCGTCGTGGGTCCCACCGATGGTGTCGGAGGTGGCTCCGGTGTGTTCCGCGTGGGCGCCAGCCTGGGCATGGATGGGCTCGGCGGGCTGAACCAGAACAAGGGCGCGCTCCGCATCAGCAAGGCCGATCTGCGCTTCCTTTTCCCGAGCATCGCTCTGGACGTGCTCAAAAGCAACGGCGACGCCAAGCTGGTGGCGAGCCCGAACGTCCGCGTGCTGAGCGGTGAAAAGGGCGAGGTCAACATCGGCGAGAAGATCTCCGTCACCCAAAGCGCGCTTTCCCTACCCTCAAGCGCCACGGGCGGAGGCGGCGCCGGAGGCCTCGGCGGTCTGCTGGGCGGCGGCGCTCAGACCCAATTCACCTACGAAGACGTGGGGGTGAAGATCGGCGTAGAACCCCGGGTCCACAACAACGGCGACATCACCCTGAAGATCGAGGCGCTGATCACCACGCTGAAGGCCGGTTCCACGCCGGGCCGCCCGGACTTGGGCAAGCGCGAGATCAAAACCTCGGCCCGACTGCGGGATGGCGAAACCGCGGTGTTCGGTGGACTGCTGAAGGAAGAAGAGCAGAAGAGCCTGCAAGGCATCTGGGGAATCACGGATATCCCGGTCATTGGCAAACTTCTGGGTAACACGCGAAAGAACAAGGCCAAGACCGACGTGCTGCTAACCATCCGCACGGTGCTGGTGCGGAAGTCCAGCTATACCAAAGAAGATCTTGAATCGTTCGATCCGGATCGCGCCGTCAGCCAAGAGGGCCCCTTCACCCCGAAGCCCGAATCCATCTCCGAGGACATGAAGGAAGACAAGGCTCCCGAAGCGGTGAAGCCCCCAGCTCCACCCGTGAAACCTGCAAAGCCCGTTGCGATGCCTGTGCCGCTGACTCCGGATCCGCAGGCCCCGCCCCAATCCACCCCATCGGTCCTCCCAGCAAAGGCCGACGTGAAGCTCGATTCGAAACCTGAGACCAAAGCTGATGGACGGCCCGAATCCAAGGCGGTGGAAGCCAAAGGCTCCGACGACAACGCCGACCTAGTCTTCTTCATGGCACCTCCCTTCGAGACCCTCGCCAAGGGCGAAAAACTTCAGATCACCCTCAACGCCAGCAGCGCGAAGGGACTCACCACCGGCACCCTCAACCTGAACATCGATCCTAAGTTGAAGCTGCTCTCGGTCTCGCCGGGCGAATTCCTCACCGCGGATGGCGGCGGATTGGAGCAGAAACCTGGCAAGGATGGCGCTGTGGCCGTGACCTTCAAGAAGTCCGGCGCCGCCACGGAAAGTGGTGCTCTGCTGGTTCTTCAAGTAGAGGCCCTCGCTCCGGGGAACGCGCCGATTCTCATCCAGAGCGGCACTTTCATGGTGGGTAAGAATCCCATTCCTGGCCGCTGGGTGAACGCTTTGGTGACGGTGAATTGATGTCGCGCAGCATGGGTCCAATGGATCAATTGCGCCTCATGCGGCGTCGTGGGTTGAGCGTTGAGAGTCAAGCATCAGAAAGGTCCGCGCCGAAGGCGTGGGGCATAGAGCGAAAATTGAAACTCGAAAATCGAAAATCGCGGATGACTTGGTTGTCTCAACGTGCCTTCACACTGATGGAACTCGTCATCACTTGCACCGTGCTGCTGATCGTGGCTTCGGCGGTGATCCCCATGGCCAAGAACGGTATCAAGCGCCAGAAGGAGCTCGAGCTGCGCCGAGATCTCAGGGAGCTGCGGCTCGCCATCGACGCTTACAAGCTCGCGGTGGACCAGCAGAAGATTAAACCGCCACCTCTGGAGAACCTGGGCTATCCCGAGTCCCTTAGCATCCTCGTGGAGGGCGCCCAGGCCAACGGGAGCCTTAGCGGAAAGATCCGTTTTCTGCGGCGCATCCCCGTGGACCCCTTTACCGGAGCCCCGGACTGGGGGCTGCGTTCCATCAATGACGAACCGACCAGCACTTCCTGGGGCGGTGGAAATGTCTTTGATGTCTACAGCCAGGCCCGGGGCACCGGCATGAACGGTATCTCCTACGGGGACTGGTAGGGTTGAGAGAGTGTGATTGGAAATTTTCTCTTGATGCGGACCTAGGCCCGCGCTAGGCTTGAGTTTCGTCTTTGTCCGTCTCTCTCGGGAACGGATGGATCTTTGAAGCGGATATGGCGGAATTGGTAGACGCGCTAGTTTCAGGTATTAGTGTTCAAAAGACGTGGGGGTTCGACTCCCTCTATCCGCACCATTTTTGGCTCTGACTTAGCCCAAAGGGCTAAGTCAGGAGCACGCTCCAGTGGAGCATGCGATCGCCAAAAATCCGTTGAGGGCGGAGCCCGAAACGGAACGATGCGCCCAGCGCCAAAAATTAGCCATCAATCAACGGGCGTCCGGCCTCCTCCGGACTACGACCACCAAGCGGCACGGGGCTGCTCGGCAGGTGACGGGAGACACCCCCGAAAAGGAGCCGACATGGCCCTCACGCTCGAACAGAAAACCATCATCATCGAAGACTACAAGCAGCACGCCACGGACACGGGTTCGCCCGAGGTTCAGGTGGCCTTGCTCACCAAGCGCATCAACGACCTCACCGAGCATTTCAAGACCCACAGCAAGGACTATCACAGCCGTCGCGGCCTGATGATCATGGTGGGCCAGCGCCGCCGTCTTCTCGACTACCTGAAGCGCAAGGACAAGGCCCGCTACGCCACGGTCATCGAACGCCTGGGCCTGCGTCGCTAATCAAAACCACCTACCCCAAAACGCCCGCAGCCGCGGGCGTTTTTGTTTTAACGTGAATGGATGAAGCTTCCGCCCCTGCCCCTCCCCGCGCATCCAGATCCCTATATCGTTCTGGATCGCAAAGCGCTGTACAGCTCGCCGTGGATCCGCCTGCGCGAAGATCATTTCCGCCATCGAAAAGGACGCGAGGGCGCTTATGCGGTCGTCGGATTCCAGCGCACGGCCTGCGGTGTGCTGGCGCTGGACGCCGAGGACAAGGTAGTGCTGGTGGGCCAATGGCGCTACCCGATGGAACAATACAGTTGGGAGATCCCCGAAGGCGGTGGCGAAATTAGTGAAAGCCCCTTCGACACCATTCGCCGGGAACTGGCTGAAGAAACGGGTTTGGAAGCTGAAACCTGGGAGCCCCTGGCCTTCTTCCATCCCAGCAATTCATCCACGGACGAGGAAGCCTTTCTGTTTCTTGCCACGGAACTTCACGCGTCCATCGGCGATCATCACGCCGAAAATGATGAAGAGCTGATGATCCACCGCGAGCCTTTTGATCATTGCCTCCAGCGCGTTCTGCATGGTGAGATCACGGATAGCCTCACCATCATCGCGTTGCTGGCACTCCAGGCCCGACGCAGCAGCGTTTCAGCGGTCATGAATGCCGATCTGGCCGAACGATTCTTTCAATGTCCAAAGGACCATCCAGGCGCAGGACGCACGCGCTGGGACCACCTTCAGAGATTTGATTCATGATTCTCTCCCTCCACCCCGACAATCCTCAAGAACGCCAGCTCCAGCGCATTGCGGACCTGCTGCTGAAAGATGGCGTCATCGCCTATCCCACGGACACACTCTTTGGTCTTGGCTGCCTTGCGTCGCGCAAAAAAGCCGTGGATCGCATTCAATCACTGAAAGGCCGCGATCCCAAAAAACCCATGAGCATCTTGTGTGCGGATTTCGAAATGCTCTGCCGCTACACGCGCCATCTCGACACGCCCACTTTTCGCATCCTGAAGCAGATGTTTCCCGGCCCCTACACGGCCCTGTTGCCCGCCAATCGCGAGGTGCCGCGCTATTTGGAATCCAAAGGCAAAGCGCATCCCGTCGTAGGTCTGCGAATTCCTGACCACCCCTTTTGCATCCAGCTCGCCAAGCTCCTGGGCGAACCCATCATCACCACCAGCTGTAACCTCAGCGGCCAAGCCACGCTCAATTCTGCATGGGAAATCGAAGAAGAACTGGGCCACGCCCTCGACATGGTCATCGACTGCGGCCAACCCACCGGCGTCGGCAGCACCATCATTGATCTGACGGGCGAAGAACCGCTGCTGGTGAGGGAAGGCGCGGGTCCATGGCCCATATAGTTGGCCTCATTGACGCGCCTGGGGTGCACACGCTTGCATCGAGCCAACCACTCCCGAAGCGGAGATTCGCAGAAGGCCTCCTGACCCACAGACCATCCATGAAGTGCTTCAAGCCAAGGAGCGGAGGCGTCACCGGCTCACCCGGCTGCCAAGGCGGGAAAAGATCAAGCTTGTGGTCATGATGCAGAAGCGCGCCGATGCGATCATTCGCGCACGAGGCGGCAAGCGGCGCGAGATTTGGTACGTACTCTAGACGTCCTGAATGGGCTCGTCTCCACAGGAGTGGTCGCGAGAGACGCATTGCAAACAGCCTAGAAGTTCAGCATTCCGGCAAACCCACGCTGATATCTTCAGGCGCTTCCAACACGTTCAGGGCGAGTCCGCCTCTCGCGGTTTCTTTGTACTTGCTCTTCATGTCGGCGCCGGTGTCGCGCATGGTGCGGATGACTTTGTCGAGGCTCACGAAGTGGGTGCCATCGCCGCGCAGGGCCATGCGGGCGGCGTTGATGGCCTTG
>JANXXC010000034.1 GCA_025350765.1 Holophagaceae bacterium
GCCATGCCTCGCTGGCGCACCAGTTCCTGCTCAGCGGGATGGACGGGCTTCCAGAAAGGCTGCCCCAGCAGTTCCGCGGCCGCATAGCCGGTGATGGCCTCCATGCCGGGATTGATGTAATGGAAAACATCGGTGTAGAGGAAGACGCCGCAATTGATGTTCTCGGACAGAATTCGGAATTTCTCTTCGCTGTCCTTTAGGGCCTGGGCCACGGCCTTGGCTTCACTGATGTCCTGCACGATGATCTGGATGAAGCGGGGCCAGCCCAGGCGATCCGGCACGGGAGTTCCATTCAGATGAATCCAGACCTCGCCACCATCGGACCGCAGAGCCCGGGTCTCCAGCGCGCAGGAAAGGCGGCGGCCTTGTAGCAACTCAGCGCAATGGGATTTGCAGCGTTCCTGATCTTCGGGATCCAGGCATTCGAAGACGGGCCGCCCCAGCAGCTCCGCCTCCTGCCGCCCGATAAGAGCGGAAAGTTCAGGGGGCACCTTCGACCAGCAGCCTTGCAGATCGCAGCGCGCGGAAATGAGACCCGCCACGTCTAGCGTCCGGCTAAGGGCCGCTTGGGCGTAATCCCGCTCCCTGCGCTGATTTCGGGCCACCCAAGCCAAGCCCAAGGCGGTGGCGGAAATAAGTCCCGCCGCCATCCAGGGCAGGGAGAAACCGGGGAACAAGAGGGGAGTCATCAGCGGGGCCAGTGTATTCCCTTCCAGGGAAGGCGCAATTCAAGGCCAATAAAGTCTCATTGCTCGACCGCCTCTCGAAATCTTTTGGCGGCGGCAGACAACCCATCCGGGTGGCCATCCACCCAGCTCGCCACGATGAGCATGAAATCGTCAGAGCCCACCGTGGCGCGGTAGCCAGGCAACCCTTCGGGATTTTTACCGCCTTGAAGGATCGGCATGATGGGTCTCACGTAGGTGAGGGGACGGTGGGCCGCTTCGATCAGGTCGTGGGTGTGCTGGGACGAGTAGTGCGGCGTGGCGAAGGGGCCGGTTGTCACGAACCAATCGGCGCCGAGCTGGCGCATCCAGCCGCACAGGACCGCATCCGACAAACCCCATTCGCCGTTGCGGGTCAGCAGGTCCGAAAAGGTGTTGTGCGCTAGGAGCGGCACGCGCGCCATCTTGGCCAGATGCGGCAACACGCCCAGACCCTGGATGAAGGGCGCCACCAGGATGCCGTCCACGCCCAGCTCAAGCGCCATATCCCAACGGCTTTCCAATTCGCCGGGTTCGCAGATCAGGTTGGCGATATAAAGCTTTTGCTCCCCGCTGCTTTCCCGCGCCTCGTCGCGCGCACGGATCATGGCTCGGAGGTGATCACGGAAGGTCGCCTCGTCGGGGAAGCAGGCCAGTTCGTCGTCCTTGACCAGGTGGAAACCGCCGATCAGGACCGCTCGATTCAGCCTGGCCTGGGTCTCCGTATCCAGGCCCACGCCCGGCCGCATGGAACGGCAGAGCAGCGGCCCCCGGGGGTTTCCCAAGGCGGATCGAATCCCCTGAACGCCAAAGGCCGGGCCAGGTCCAAAGGCCTTTGGCAGGGTGGAATCCAACAGTCGGAAGCTGGTGAGAAATCCCAGACGGGGAAGTTCCCCCACCAGGACATTCAAGAGTTGGCTGGGGCGACCCGCCAAGAGGCGCAGGGGGAATGCCAGCTCGACGTCCCACCTTTCACGGGGCTCCAATTCTGGTTTCGGCGCGGGATAGACCTCCGTCGAGAGAGAATAGGGTGAAAGCTCGCCTTGCGGAGATGGCTCGGCGCGGTGAATGGAGCGCACGCGAATGGTCCAGTCCCCCATGGAATGCGGAGCGACGAATCCTGGAATGCTCACCGTGGCCGCGCTCTGTTCCATGGCCATTCCCCGGGCGGAATCCTCCACGTCAAAGGCCGAGGAGATTCGATAGGACACGAAAAGGTAGCGCTCTGGATCCAGCTCCGGAGACCACTTGAATAGCTCGGGGTGAGCGGAGTGGGCCAGATTTCCAGAACTCATTCCAACCACTCCCTCAAAGATTCCGCTAGCTTCCAGTCTTCCACGGTTGTCAGCTTGAGGTTCGTTTTCTCACCTGGAACCACCCGGACGGGCAGGCCGGCCCGAAGGACAAGCTGGAGGGTGGACTGTTCCAACCAGCCTTGCACGGCGGCTTCTGCAAGCACACCCGATAGGAGATCGCGATCGAAAGCCTGTGGTGCCTGGAAGACGCCGATCTCATCGCGTCGGAACGCATGCACCACGAAGCCGCCCTGGATCCTGGCGGTGGGCACCTCGAGTTCGAGGAAGGCCCCGGCAGCCCCGGTCTCGCCCGCGGCGGCGGCCACGGCCCGCATCAGGCGGGCGGTGACGAAAGGCCGGGCCACAAGTTGCACCAGGAGCCGAGGCTTCGTGGAAACTTCCACAAGCCGGGCGACCGTTTCTTGGTGATTCGGCCCTCCTTGGATGCAGCGGCAACCCGGGCAGAGGGCGATCATGCGATCGAGATGGCCCGGCGGCGCGGCGATGAGCACTTCGGCGGCCACTTTCAGGGCCTTCTGGGCCAACCAACTCACCAATGGTTTTCCGCCCAACTCGAGGAAGGCCTTGGGCCCCAATCCCAGTCGTTCGCCGATGCCCGCAGCAGGAATCAGGATGCTCAAGTCGGATAGAGGAGGTTCCCCCGGGCCGGTCGGCACGTTCATTCAGGTCCGCCCGGGGTTTTGGAGACGTGAGCTTCGATGCGAGCCTGAAGATCGGACAAGAAGGGATCCTCGTGGCGCGCGCGGATCTGGGTGGCCAGCGCCTTCGCCTTAGCCAACCGGCCCTCCCGCAAGGCCTCATACAACCTGAAATAGCCCATGCATAGGACCGTGGGAATGGACTCCGGGCATCTCGCCGTGTTGGATAGGACCGTGTCGTAATGCGGATCTGGAACCCGCCAATCCTTGCCATAGAGTTGGGCCAGGTATTGCTCTGGAGGATCGGGAACCTTCCAGGTCTGCCCCATCCAAGACCAATCGCGCAGGGCAAAGGCCGTCAGGCGGCTCAGGATGGGCTCGGGGCGATTATCGAATCCGCAAAGAAGGGTGTCCCCCTCTTTTCGAAGGAAGAAAATGTCCAGGGTGCAGCCTGATTCGACATGGCTGAAGCTCCGGTACCAGGGACGATCCGGCGGTAGGATCCCCCAGAACCACGGAACCGTAAAACCCCCTCCGGCACAGAGGGTCTTGACGAGATGCTCGCGGTCCACATCCCAGCCCACACCCAAATCCAAATCCTTGTCATGGGCCAGAACATCACCCTCGCGCACCACCCCGAGTAGGGTTCCCGCGAAAAGACAAAAGGGAATGTTGGCGTCGTCCAGCCGTTGCTTGGCGTCTAGCAATGCCTTGCGACCGCCTTCTTGGGTGAAGTGCTGTGGCAGAGCCCCTTGATCAGGAGCGTCCTTCTTTTCCCACAAACGGATCGCCTCACGGTAGGCCTCGGTGGCCCCCTCCAAATCCCCCTTCTCCCGGAGGGCTTGTCCACGCAATACGCATCGGTCCGAGGAGGCCGGGAGAAGAGCCTCGGCTTCTTCTTCTCGGCCCAGGGAAAAGAGGGCCAACCCTGCGTTCCGCCGCGCGGGCATGAGGTCCGGCTGTAGGGCGAGGGCCTTCTGAAACGCGGAATAGGCCTCCTCGATTTCTCCGGCATGCAGCAAAAGCATTCCAAAATTGTTCCAAACCGAGGGCTGATTCGGCGAAAGGGCAAGGCTTCGCTCGACGCAGGCCCGTGCTTTCAGGCTTTGGTCCACACCCACGTAGCCCATGCCGAGCTGGGCCCACACATCGGCGCGGTCTTCCAGCAGCTCCGCGGCCCTGGATAGGGATTCCACCGCCTCCACGAAGCAGCCCCGTTTGAGTAGAATCAGGCCTTCCTGGAAATGCATCGGTCCTGAGAAGCTCTGACCACTCATGTAAAATAGGTCCTTCCGTGAATTACCAATCTAGATGGGAAACGGTCATTTGGCCATGAAGCTGGTGTTTGCGCCCGATACTTCCGACCACCCCAACTGGGGTTGCCGAGTGATGGGGGAATGGTTTAAAAGGGCCCTGGCGCGGAACGGAACGCCGCCCACCTGGGTGGCGCCCAGCGCCTGGTTTTTGCAGCAACACCAAAGCCTGCCGAACCTGAACACCCTGGCGGACTACCGCCGCTACGCCTCGGAGGTCCAGGCGGGCCGCATCCTCGGCGACATCGCCGCAGTGCTGGGGCAGTGCGACGCGGTGTTATTGAACGGCGAGAACTTCATCAGGCCAGGCGCTTTCAAGGGCCGGATGCTGCTGTTCGTGGCCTACCTGGCTAAACACGTATTCGGAAAACCCTGCATCCTGAGCAACCACACCGTGGAGTTGGACGAACCGTCCCTGGCCGAAATCGTCCGCGAAATCTATCCGTGGCTGGACGAGATTCACTTCAGGGACGATGCCTCGGCGGAAGCCTGTGCTTCCTTCCTCGAACCGGGGCGATGGAAGGTGATCCCCGATGTGGCCTTTGCGGTCCCGGCCGCGCCGCTCATGGAATGGAGCACCCTGGGCCGTCGGGAGGGCCACTTTTCCGCTTGGCCCGACACGGCAGAAGGTTTCGATCCCCGCCGGCCTTACGTGACGGTCTGCGCCAGTTCCATCTATTCCCTGCCTCAGCATCAGCACCTAGACCCCGTTCCGGCGTTCATCCGGCTCTGTCGCCGATTGAACGAGGAAGTGGGTCCCGTCGTCCTCGCGGCGCCATGCTTGAACGACACCCGAATCATGCGACAAGTCCAGTCCGCGACCGGCCTTCCCCT
This sequence comes from Holophagaceae bacterium, assembly GCA_025350765.1. GTDB lineage: Bacteria > Acidobacteriota > Holophagae > Holophagales > Holophagaceae > JANXPB01. Next base: position 4,806 of record JANXXC010000034.1, read on the forward strand.
GCTCGGCATCAATCTGCCGGTGCGCCAGGCCATCGATATCCTCGGCAATGCCGCGGTTCACGTGGGTGGCCGCTGGCACCCAGGGATCTTCGCCGCGACCGGGGGAACCCCCACGGTGGCCTTGAGCGCAAATAGCCACAAGGTCCACAGCCTGATGCGCTTGCTGGGCATGGAGGATCCCGTCTTCGATGCGCTTGAGCTGGACGCCCACATCGAGCCCATTGTGGCTAGGGCTCGGGCCTACCTCGAGGCGGGCCCGGCTCTGCGCGATCGCCTGCTGAAGCGCAGCCAGGAGCTCGGAGCCGAGGTGGACCACAACCTAGACTGGTTACGGGCAACCTCCGCGGCAGCGCGGTAGGCCAACCGGTCATGATGAAAGGTGATGCCGACCCTGCGACTTCCCCACGCTCAGGTCCTTTGGGATCCGGAGATCCTGGAGCCCTACCGCTGCGACGAGTCCCACCTCAAGGGCCCCGTCCCCATGGCTGTGGTGAAACCGACGAGCCGCGAGGATCTCCGGGAATTGGTGCGCCTGGCGAAATCTGAAGGTTTCGGCCTGGTACCCCGGGGCGCGGGAACCGGGAAGGCTGGCGGCTGCGTGCCGACCTCGGGAACGGTGGTGGTGGACCTGGGGATCTGGCCCGGCGAGATCCGCGTCTCGACGCAGGATCTCACGCTCTCGGCACCGGCCAGCGCTTGGCTGCGGGACGTGAAGGGCGCCGCCGATGAACTGGGATTTTTCTATCCGCCGGATCCCAATTCCTGGCCCCTCTGCGCCTTCGGGGGAAGCCTGGCCACCAACGCCGGCGGCCCCAACGCCTGCAAGTACGGCATGACACGGCACTGGGTTCTGTCGGTGGATGCGCTCATGGGCGACGGGGAGATCCATACCTTTGGTACTGGCAGCGTGAAACAGAATGTCGGCCCGAGTCTGGCTCAAATGCTCGTCGGCAGCGAAGGCATCTTCGGGATGATCCTTTCGGCCACGGTGCGGCTCATTCCAAAGCCTTCGGAATTTCTCACGCTGCTGCTCCCCGTGTCGCGGTTCGCGGATTTGCTGGAGCTACCCGGGCGGCTCTGCGCCAAGGGATTCCTGCCTTCGGCCTTCGAGTTCTTCGATCCGGCGGTGCTTTCCGAACTGCGGACAAGCGGTCCCGAAGAAGCCCGCCGCCTGCCCGGCGAGGCCCTGGCTATCCTGGAATTCGATGATCGCGGCTGTACTTCCGAAGCCTTCATCGTCTCGCTGGTGGATGTCCTTGGCGATGCCGCGGAGCACCTGCAGGTGGCCTCCGAATCCCGGCAGCGCGAGCAGATCTGGAATGTCCGGCGCCTGACTTCGGCCTTCCTTAAAGAGCGCCATCCGAACAAGATCAGCGAAGACATCGTCGTGCCGCGCTCGCGCATTTCCGCCTTCTTCGCGGGGCTAGAAACGCTGCAAATCCCCGCCGTCAGCTATGGCCATCTCGGTGACGGGAACCTGCACGTGAACCTTCTCGCCGCGGGTGAAACCGACCCGATGGAATTGGACCGACAGCTGAAGTCGATTTTCAAACTCGCGGTGGATTTGGGTGGCACCCTGAGCGGCGAGCACGGCATCGGCCTTGCCAAGCGCGACGCCTTCCTGGCCCTCACGGATCCCTACCAAATCGAGTTGCTGCGGGCACTGAAACGATCCTGGGACCCCGATGGGATTTTTAATCCGGGGAAAGTGATTTGATGGGCGTCAGCCTGTATTTTTCACCCCGAAAGGCACAAGAGGACGCTTCGATAATAGTCAGCGTATCCAGGGCCGCTTCACGGTGTAGACCGGCACGGCCGTGATGCTCTCGCGCGCCACGGTAACGAGACGGCGCCTTGCCAGCGTCGTAAGCGCCTCCTGCACGGCGCGTTTGGAAAGTCCGGTACGCGTGGCGATGTCCAACAGGCTCACCTGCTGGGCGTCCTTGCCCGCGCCGTGGGTGCCGCGCCACAGGAAAAGGTAGACGAGGAAGGCCGAGGGCTGGCGGTCGTGCCCCACCAGATCTGGCATCAGCGCGTCAATCAGGTAGGCATCGAAATGGAGGGTGGTCATCAGGTCTTCCTGGCTATGGCGTTCATTGCCATAGTAATCCATTCACGCCTTGCGCGAGTCGCGCCGCTCCGCAACTTTAGGAAGGTCGCGCAAACCGCGCATCACCAAGGGAGGAGAACCATGATCAAGGCGATCAAGTTTGTGGGCGTGCCGGTGCGGGACCAGCAACGGGCATTGGAATTCTATACGACGAAACTCGGGTTTCGGATCATTACGGACCAGCCTTTCGATGACACCCAGCGGTGGATCGAGCTGGGCGTAGGACGCTCTGGAACCGGCATCGCGCTGTTCACCCCGCCGGGCCATGAAGCCCGCATCGGCACCTTCACCGGCATCTCCCTTTTCGCCGATGACGTGATGGCCACCGCAAAGGAGCTGAAGGCCAAGGGAGTGACCTTCGTGCAGGAACCCCAAAAGGCCGACTGGGGCACTTCGGCGATCATCGCGGATCCCGATGGCAACCAGTTCGTGTTGGGCGAGGGCTGAGGCCGCTTGATGGCCCTTGGCGGGGTCGTGAATGCCTTACCTCTTAAAGAATCGCCTTCACCGCATCCACCTGATTCGGAATTGCTTTGGCTAATAGCGGGCGATCCCGCAGTGCGGCCGAAGGACATTAGGACAAAGGTGCGAGAGACGTTGGATTTATTTACGGTGTTTTTTCCTCGAAAGTAGATAGCGGCGCGTTCACGTCCAGGATGATCGTGGTGAAGGCTTCGACATGATCAGAGGTGGAAGCACTGTAAGTTGCCTTGATGCGGAACGTCACTTGATTTGATCCTATCGGCAGACTCGCCACGGATTGGAAATGCCCCACCACCATTTTTGTTTGGGGAACCTGGCCCGGAGCATTGGCGATTGTTCCCACCGGAAAAGCCGGACCACCTTCGATGGTCCACGCCACGTCGGCGGTGTTGAAGACCAATTCCGCTTGGGAATTTCTTGCGGTGAACTGAAAATCAGCGCTGGCTCCGGGCTTCAAGGTCAGGGTGATGGGTTCGAGCTTTCCAGTGAAGGAGGCCAAGGCACCTGGGCGGACCCCTCCCCCTGGGCAACCTAGGCAGATGAAAAGCAGAGCAAGTGGGGACGAAGCGCGTACAAAGGAGGGGACACGTGTCATTGATGCACCTTCTTTCCCTGCTCGGGCGCCAATACCAATTCCAAGGCATGATTGCCTTTCTTTGGGACCGGGATGTTTTTCGGGACATTCACCTGGATGATGCCCAGCGCATTTGGGCTAACGATTGCGAAGAGGTTCGCTGGGGTTGCTCGTTGGCTTGCGCTATCCTCGTCGAATTTCTGTTCCGAAAGGAGTTGTCCAGAAGCAACTTTCGTCTGAGACCCCAGGCAGATGTCTGCATGAAAATCGCCACGACCCTTGAGGGCCCTTGCGAATTCAGCCGGGCCCAGTTTCCAGGTTCCATTTGCGTCCTTGGGCACGGTGAGGGAAGTCGAAGGCGCGAAGCTCGACGACCCGGCTTGGCTCACGCGATCGAAATAACGCTGCCAGGTGTAGTCACTGGGCCACTGGCTGGGATCGGCCATGAGGTCCGTGGCGGTGTCGAGAAAGCCCCCACCGGATACTCGGTCAAACGTGGAGAAAGAAATCATTCCGTCCCCGGAGTAGGGGTA
>JANXXC010000095.1 GCA_025350765.1 Holophagaceae bacterium
GGGTGGGCCGCGAAGTAGTCCAGCAGCGGCTTTTCGTACTTCGAAAGGCGGAAGTTGTAGGTCTCTTCTTCCAACTCCACCAACTGGTGGGCGAGGCCCTGGGCCTGCAATTCCTTGGCCTGGATCTCCGTGACGAAGGCCTCGTCACTGACGGAATAGAGCCCTTTGTACGTGGACTTGTAGATGTCGCCGCTATCCAGCAGTTGCTTGAAACGCGCCTGCACCACCTCGCGGTGATCCGCGTCGGTGGTGCGGATAAAGCGGAAGTGCGTCATGTCCATGCGCTTCCACAGCTCGGTGTAGTTCGCGACCACTTCGTCGGCCAACTGTTTCGGAGTGATGCCCCGGGCCGCGGCGGCCTTCTCAACCTTTTGGCCATGCTCGTCGGTGCCCGTGAGAAAGGCCACGTCTTCGCCCATCATGCGATGGAAGCGGGCGATGACATCCGCGAGCACCGTCGTATAGGTGTGGCCGATATGGGGCCGGTCGTTGACGTAGTAGATGGGCGTCGTGAGGTAGAAGGGCTTGGGCACAGAATCTCCGAACCTTTTCAGTGTAACGGTCGGAAGTGGGGATGAAGGAAACGCTATGAGCTACGAGCTAAGAGCCAAACGATAAAAGGCTCAAACCACAAAGCTCTTGGCTGATAGCTCATAGCCCAAAGCCAAGCGAAATTGTCCCCTCAGCCCTCGACGAGGGTGGCCTTGATGATGCGATCGTCAGCGCGAATGGCTTTCACCACGGCAGTGTCGGCGGTCTTGCCGAACACGGTATGGACGCCATCAAGGTGGCTGGGGGCGTCGCCATTGCAGATGAAGAACTGGCTGCCGCCGGTATCCTTGCCGGCGTGGGCCATGGAGAGATAACCCAGGGCGTGCTTGTGCGGGTTTCCGGCGGTTTCACATTTGATTTTGTAACCAGGGCCGCCGGTGCCAGGGGTCCCGTGGGCGCCTTCGCGAGTGTTGGGGCAGCCGCCTTGGATGACGAAATTGGGGATGACGCGATGAAAGGCCAGGCCATCGTAGAAGCCCTCGCCCACCAGTTTCTTGAAGTTGGCCACGGTGCCTGGGGCCTCGTTGTCAAAAAGGTCAAGGTTGATATCACCTTTGTCGGTCTGCATCAGTACGCGGGACATGGTCGCTCCTAGAGGTCAATCTTCCAGAATAGAGTGAAGTTTGTCCGGAGGCAGCATGAAATACCGAAACGGGGCCTCGGTCTTGATCGCCTTCGCCCTGCTTCAAGCTGGCGAGGCCCCGCCTAAAAAAATTAATCAAGTTAGGGTCGGCTCTCTGCTTCACACCTTTCATATCGAGAACGTGGAAGTGAGCTCAGGCCTCAAGAAAACGCAGCGCTTGTTCCGCCTGAAGGGACGCTTGGTTCCGGTCTCCGGCACCCCGATCCACCTGGAACTCGCCGCCTACCAAAATGGCCAGCTCTACATGCTCAAGATGACTCGGCCCAGGGGCGCGGGCGAAAGTGAGGATGGTTTCGCAGCGACCCTCAAGACCAAAGTCGAGGTGCTTCAATTCAACCCAACACCCGGTGGCTCCCTTCACCTGCGATTGTCAGGTCCGCTCGCCGCGACCCTGAAAGATGGGGGCATCATGACCACCTGGGGCGGTGAAATCCGCGCGAACCTGGCTGGCGTGGCCCCCTAGCCTCTTCCCGCCGTGCATCCAAACCGGGTTTTAGGACACACTAAGAGATTGGAGATTGTCCATGAAGAATGCCCAGAGATTAGCGTGCGCGTCAGGATTCGCGCTTTTGGCGGTGCTAGGTTGCAATCGTCCGAAGGCGGTCCATTCCGTGGCCAAGGCGGCCCCGATTGACGTGCCCGGTGGCACCCTAACGCTGTCTTTCACGCGCAAGGTTCAGGGTCCCGTCGAACTGAGCCTGGACGGCGTGCGCATCCCCGTCACCCAGACCGCCAAAGGGGGTAAGACCCTGAAGGTGACCGGCATCGCCTCGGGCCGTCACCGCTACTTCGTGCAGAGCAATCGCGATGCCTTCGGCCCCGACCAGGGCGAGCTGGAGATGAGCGACGCGCACGGGGTTTACTACGTCCTCTTCAGCCAGCGATTCGAGGGCGTGCTCTATGGCAAGACCGAACCCACGCCGACCTCCGAAGGCCTTCCAGGTGTCAGCGCCATCTTGAAATGACCGTTCTAGCCAAAACCCGCCTCCGGGACCGCGTGTTGAGCGGCCACGGAACGCTCATGGGGCAGTGTCTGGAAGCCGGTCTGCCCGTGGCCTCGAGCTGCTCGGGCCGGGGCGCCTGCGCCCGTTGCGCCGTCTCGGTGCTGGCGGGTATGGAGGCGCTGTCAAAGCCCGATACCCACGAGCTGCTGGTGCTGGCCCGCAATGGCTATTTGGAGCAGGTGAGGCTCAGCTGCCAGTGCCGCGTGTGGGACCGGAGCGCGATGGTACTCATCACCACGGGCTATTGGTGAAAGGCCGCATCTGGGGAGCTGGCCTGGCTTCCGCCTGGGTACTTTGGGCAGGATTCACCGCCTACAAGACCTGTGCCGTGGCTCGTGAATTGGTGGACCCACCCTTTTATCATCCGAAGCCCCTTCAGGTGGTGGATCAGACTTACGCGGAGCTGGCGAAGGGCGAGGGCGGCGATCCAGGCGGGGTGTGGACAGCTCGGGAAGCGGACGGCCTCCAGGTGTGGACCCTTCGCCGGGCCAAGCCATCCAAGGGCATCGTGCTGCTGCTCCATGGCTTTGGGGACGACCGCTGGGGCACCAGCCCCGCGCTGAAGTGGTTTCCGGATCAGGATGCAGCGATCTTCACCTATCGCCGCCGAGACGACGCGATGCGTGGCAGTGGCGTGGTGCCTCCCGTCACTTTCGGCGCGCGGGAATCCGGAGAAGTGGTCCGCGTGGTCCATCAACTTGAAGCCCAAGGCTGGCGACGGAATCAGATTCTTCTCATGGGCCGAAGCCTGGGCGCCTCGGTGGGATTGCTGGCCTTGATCCAGCTTGAATCCGAAGGCCAGGGCCGCCAAGGCCCTCTGGCGGGCATCATTTGGGAAGGCGCCCCGGCCAGTTCCCGCGGCTTTGGCGAGGCCCTGGTGCGGGGGCCCAAGAACAGGCTCTGGCATCCCCTTGTGGCGCCCTTGGCGGGATGGCTCGGCAGTGGACTGGCGGCAAAACGGGGGGGTTACGGGCCCCTAGAAACCGATGTGGTGGCGTGTATGGGAAAACAGACCTTGCATACGCCCGCCCTGTGTTTCCTCGCCACGGAAGATCGCCTGGCCTCGCCCCAAGCCCAGCGGCGAATGGCCAATCATTTCGCCACCATCCGCCTGTTGGAAATCCCGACCTGGCACCTGAACAGCTCCTCGCTGCTGGGGCCAAGCTACGCCATCGCCATCCGAAATTTTACGGAGGACGTGCTTCAGCCGAAATGAAAAGGGCCTCCTTCGAGGCCCTTTTCATTTGAGGCGATTCGCCCTACTGATCGGACATGATCTTGCTGACCAGCTTGGGCGACATGGCCTTGATGATGGGCTCAAAAACCTGGTTCACCATGGTCTGATCGTACTGGATCTCGCCGCCGGTGCCCGCCACCTTGACGCCAACATTGCTGACCTTGCTATCATCGCCCGCGGCGCCGATGATTTCGCCGGTTTCCACGTCGATGACTCGGGCATCCAGACGCCCGGAGAATTCCGCTTTGCCGATCTTCACATCGCCGGCCACCGCGCCCAGCGCGCTGTTGCCCGTGAGTCGGCCGACGCCCCAGCCCGTGAGGCCGCCGGTGCTAAATCCACTCTTCTTGAACGCGAAGCGGGTGATTTTGCCCGTGATCATGTATTTAACGCCCAGCAGCTTGCCCAGCTTCACGGCGGTGGCGGGATCCACCTCGCCGCTCTGGCCGAAGGATTGCTCCGCGCGGATTTTCTCGATGGCCTCGCGATCAATGAGCCGGATCTTGCCAGCCCCCGCTTCAGAGAGCTCCGTCACAAAAAGCTCCTGGATGACGCTGGCCATGCGGGACTCGCTGTTGTGGTTATCGCCATACCAGGACCAGCCCTCGTAGGCGTTCTTGGCTACTGGGAATTCGAGGATGGCCACTCGGGGCCGTTTGGATTTTTCCACCTGGGCATGGGCAGGGATGGCCAGACCCAGCAAAACGGCGGTGGAAATGAGGAAATTGCGGAGACGCATGGTGTTGCTCCTGTTGAAAAGGAAATAACTTGGATGGGAGGGGATCATTTGGAATCGTCGTCAATAAGTTTGCTGCGGAGTTCCTTGCCCAATTTGAAATAGACCACGCGCTTGGGTGGTACTTGAATGCTGTCACCGCTCCGGGGGTTCCGGCCAATTCGCGCTTTGCGGTCCCTCAGCCGAAAACTGCCGAAACCGCGCAGCTCCACGCCGTCTCCTTTGCGCAAGGCCACCACAATGCTGTCGAGGAAAACATTGACCAGAAGGTCCGCATCCTTCTTCCCCAAATCCAGCCTCTCCATGAGGTGCTTGGACAAATCGGCCTTGGTGAGGGTTTCCATCGGATCCATGGGATCTCCGCCGGGTTTGCTTCGAGGGTGATCCTCATCATCACCAAGTCCAGCGCCGGGTCAAGTCCCAGCATTTTCAAACAAAAAAAGGAGGGCCCAGGGCCCCCCTTTGAACTTGGGCCTTTTCCGCCCCGGTCTTAGCTCATGATCCAGTCAAGCAGGAAGCGCGGGCCCTCGCCGGAGGCCCCGTAGGTGCGAAAATCCCGTTCCTTCGAGGACCAGCCGCCACTGAGGTCCACGTGCGCCCAGGAGGGGTGATCCACGAACTCCGAGAGGAAGAGTCCCGCGGTGATGGAGCCCCCCCAACGGGTGCCCGTGATGTTCTTGAGGTCTGCCAGGGGGCTCCGGAGCAGGTCCCGGTATTCCTCCACCAGCGGGAGCTGCCACAGGTGCTCGCCGGTGGCATTGCCGCCATCCAG
>JANXXC010000129.1 GCA_025350765.1 Holophagaceae bacterium
CGCAAATCCAATTCCGAATCGCTGAGACCTGAATCCGGAAGCAGGCCCGGCAGCGCACCTTCAGTATCCTTCGTCGGCGGTTTTAAATGGCCCAGCGGAACATAGAGGCCCTCATTGGGTTTCCACGCGAGGCTGAGGCCGACGATATGGCCTCGGGTGGCGTCAATGTTGGTAGTTTCTGTGTCCAGACCGAAGCGTTTTGCTTCGCGAATTTCTGCAATGGCGGTTTCGAGTTCGGCCATAGAAGCGGCGTTGCGGTATTTCCGAAGGGTTGCCCCTTCGCCGCCACTACTGGTCGTGAATTCCTTGGTCAAGCTCTGGAAACCCAGGTTCTTGAATGCTTCCCGAGCCTGGGCCTGGTCGACACCTTTGTAGGCGAGATCATGCACGGTCACCGGAAGCTTTAGATCCGTGACCACCGTGACGAGCCGACGCGAGAGTTCCAGCCAGGGTGCAGACTCTTCGATTCCCGCTCGCTGCTTGGGTTTCAAATCGTCCTTGTGGGCCAGCACTTCATCCAGCGTGCCGTAGGTTTCCATCAACAAGCGCGCCCCCTTTTCGCCGATGCCAGGCACGCCCTTCACGTTGTCGGACGCATCCCCCATGAGCGTCAACATGCCCACCACTTGCTCCGGGAAAACGCCAAAGCGCTCCTTCACGCCGGCGCGGTCAATCCACACTTCCCCGTCGCGATTATTGAGCACCTGGATCTTGCCTTCGTCATCCACGAGTTGAAGGAGATCCTTGTCGGGACTCACGATGGCTGATGCCAGCCCTTCTCGTGCGGCCTCCCTCGCCAGCGTGCCCATCACGTCGTCGGCCTCGTAGCCATGCAGTTCCACGATGGGGATATTGAGGGCTTCGATGAGTTGGCGGATCAGCGGGATTTGGGGTCGGAGATCTTCGGGCATGGCGTCGCGGTTGGCCTTGTAGTCCGGATAGATCTGGTGCCTGAACGTGGGCTCCGGCGTATCGAACACGGCGGCGATATGCGTAGGCCGGTGCTGGTTCACGAGGTGCAACAGCATCCGCGCCATGGTCATGGTCGCGCCATTCTTCAGCCGCATGTTGGCGAAGTAGGCTCGAAAAATGAGGGCGAAAGTATCAATCAAATAAAGGCGATCCTCAGCCATGAATTACCTCGATGTTCAACGGCGAAGTCTCGCGTATCGCTAAAGGCGATACCGAGAGGATGAGGGCGAAGGTATCGATGAGGTAGAGGCGTTCTTCAGGCATGGTTCCAGTTTGCCAGTTTGAAACCGGAGATGAAGCTGAAAGGGTTCTGAGCCACGGATTACGCGGATTTACACGGACTCAATACCACGCCCACTCCAGTCCCCCCGGCAATTCGAAATTGGCCCATTCGATGTGCAGCACCCGGCGGGGGGCCGGAGATAAGGCGCGGTCCGAACCGTGCAGCAGCAACGGATTCATGAGTACCAACTCACCGCGTTTTGCCGTAAAGGTCTCGGCAGAGCCCTCCGTCACTAGGTCCGCAATTCCCACTTCGTTTAGTTTCCCGTGGCGATGGGAATAGGGGATCCACTTCAACGGGCCACTCTGCAAGCCACTGTCGTCCAAATGCAGGCGAACCGAAATCATGCGTCCCATCACCTCGGCCGGGGCCTGAGCGTGATAGAAATGCGCCTTGTTGACCCAGGGACCGAAGCCCGGAACCTCCCGATGGGCCCGCACCGCCACGGTGGTGTCCTGGTGGAAAGCGATGGCCCAATTGTCGTCCGCGTCCTTTCCCATGAGCAGGGACCGCACGGGCCGGGCGGCGGACCCCAGGATTTCCGTGATCCAAATGGGCAAGCCCGTTTGCTGAAGCCAGGGGCCGAGACTATTCATAGGCACGGGGCGCCGGGGCGGTCCTTCCGCTAAATACGCATCCAGCTCCACCATCTGCGGCTCTGGAATCGCGAGGGGCCAAAGGCAGGCTCCTTCTTCAACAAGCCTTCCTGCCGCCCGCATCGATCCTGTTTCCATGCTCCAGGGATGGCAGGCGGAAGGGGGTTCGTCAAAAGAGGATTGACAATACGAACGTTCGTTCTATTTTTATCTTGTGCCTGGAGTTCCCTTGTCCGCAATCCCCCTTCTAGTCGATCCTTCCCGAACCCGCAAAGGCGCCATCACGCGCGAGGCCGTGCTGCGGGAGGCCATGGACTTAGCCTCGGTGAAGGGGTTAGAAGGCCTCACCATCGGCTCCCTTTCAGAAGCGCTGGGACTGAGCAAGAGCGGGCTCTTCGCGCATTTCGGTTCCAAAGAGGAATTGCAGCTCTCCACGGTCCAGGCGGCCCGCAAGGTCTTCCTGGAGCAGGTGCTTTCTCCCGGGCTCGGGGCCCCCAAAGGGCTGCGCAGACTTTGTTCGGTGCTCGACGCCTGGTTGGATTATGCGGAGCGGGAGGTCTTCCGCGGTGGCTGCTTCTTCGCCTCGGTCAGCGCTGAATTCGACAGCCGGCCGGGGCCGGTGAAGGAGATCGTCGCGGCCTGCATGGTGGAATGGCGGGAGACACTTTCCCGGCTGGTGCGCGAAGCCAAAGAGGCCGGGGAGCTGAGCCGCAGCGCCGATCCGCGACAGCTAGCCTTTGAATTCAACTCACTGGCCATGGGCGCCAATGGCGCCTTCCAACTGCATGGCGAGAGTCAGGTTTTCCCCCAGGCCCGCAAGGCCATCCGGGAAAGGCTCAAGGGCTTCGCCGCTCCAGGCTCCCGGTTCCATCCGCTCTGATCCCGCGCTTCGGAGGTATTCCATGGTCCGCAACGTCCATGAACGTGAAATCCGCGCCGGCCTTGAGGCGGGCGGCGATCTGTTGAAGACTTTGGCCACGGAGCGGGACCGTCTCTGGCCCAGCCATCGCTGGCCCCCCATGCGATTCAAAGACGGGCTTCAACTGGGCGCCAAGGGCGGACACGGGCCCATCCGCTATTTTGTCGAAGCCCTGGATCCGGGCCGCTCGGCGCGCTTTCGGTTCATCGGTCCAACCGGTTTCATCGGCTGGCACAGCTTCCAGATGGAACCGCGTGGTGAGGATCGCATCATGCTGAGGCACGTCCTGGAAATGCGGCTGGAAGGCTCCGCACGACTTGCTTGGCCCTTTGTGTTCCGCTGGCTTCACGACGCGCTCGTGGAGGACGCGCTAGATCTCGCCCAGGACTTTCTGGAGGGTCGAGACCCCCGGGAACCCCGCCCCCTTTCGCCGTGGGTCCGATTGATGCGGACCCTGAAGGGGGCACCAAGACAGAGACCGGTCTGCGACTTCAGCCTGGCCCAATTCGAAGCGGAACTCTTCGATCCCTACTTGCGGTGAATGGGCACTTAACAATCTAACTCACGGGCTCAGGTCAGCGCGTCCGTGCGGAGCGACGAGTTAGGCCGCATCGCTCGGCGGGCGGCAAAAAGAATGAAAGCGCCAAAGCAAGCTTCAATCGCGGCGCCGATGACGGCACTGAAAGCGGGTTGAACCTGTGCGCGGCCGAGAAGGCAACCGGCTAGAGCAAGAGCCCCGCCGCACACCCAGTAAATTCGCATGCCGTAGAGCGGTGCGAACGTGAGGTAGCGGCCCCCTATAATGAGCAGCATCGCGGGGAAGAACCACTCGATACGTAGGAGGGAAACCGCGTAGGCGAGGGGCAACGACAATATTAGCCAACAAGTGTTCGCTGCCGCCAGGCTGCTCAACGGGTTCCCCGGTGTGTGCTTTCCAGACCGACCTAGGATCTTCGCCAGCACTATGCCGACTGGATGAATGAACATGCCTCCGACGAGCAGCGTCCACACTGCGGTTCTTGACGACACCTGTGAGGCGACCACGCTGGCAACCAGCCAAGTCGCGGCAGACGCAAGCATTCCAGGGGCGCCACAGAGATAGCCAAGGCGCATGTCCGCCTGTGCATCCGAAAGTTTGTCCATTATTGGCTCCTGTCGTGGTGGTGCTATTCAATGTGGCCTAACAACCAAAGTTAACCGGCCAGATCGTGAGCCGGATGACGAGTGGAGGCTAGAAAGACGAATGCCCAAAAGAGCCTGCAGCAACCCACGGTTGGGTTCGAGTTGAACGAAGGGTTAGGGTGAATTGCGCAATCATTGAATATTCGCGCTTTTCGCAAGGTTGTGCCGTGCACATAGAAGCTGAACATTTTGTTCTGTCAGTGATGTGCCACCCCGAGAAAACGGGAGAATGTGATCGAAGTGCAACTCATCGGTTGCACCGCACTCTACGCACCGGCCTTTGTCCCGTTGCCACACAAATAATTTGATGTTTGTGGGGATAATGCGGCGACGTTCGAT
>JANXXC010000212.1 GCA_025350765.1 Holophagaceae bacterium
CGCCGGCGGAGCAGAAGGGACTCCTCAGCCTTCCTGCGCTCGGTGATGTCCACGGTCGTCAGGAAGCAAGGCTCCCCACCAAATTCGATCTCCTGCATCGGGAACAAACAAGTAATCACATCGCCATTTTTCAGCCGAAAATGGGATTCTAAGTCGGGAATTCGGAATTCAGACTCGATGAGCCTGTGGGCCGTCTTCCGTTCCTGTGGGTCGGCCCAGAACTTGAGTTCAACGGTGGTCCATCCTGCGGGTGCTGGAGGGCGAGCATCTCACTGACCTCATCGCCGTCTGTATCCGTTGGTTCGGCGGCACCAAGCTGGGCACTGGCGGATTGGTGCGGGCCTACACGATGAGTTTGCAGGGCGCCATCGCAGAGGCGGTCTCGCAGGGGCTCTTCGAGGAAATCCTCATCCTTCGCAGCGGCGAGATCCGGGTGGCCTCGGAATTGGCCCACCTGCCCTTCGCGGTGCTGGGCGCATTTCCGGAGATCGAAATCATCGAGCAGACTTTTGAAAGCCACGAAGCGCTTATCCGGTTTCGCATGGCGCTCGGCCGCGAAGCCGCGGTGGATGCCGCATGGCAGGAGCGCAGCCGCGGTGGAAGCATCCGGTGGCTGTGAATCGGACATCGCAGCAAAATCGCAGATTCACAGCTCCCCGCCACCAAAAAGCGGAACCCGGAAGGCACGGAAATTTCAGGGAAGAACACAGAAACGCAGGTTTGGGACCGCGTCCAGCAGGGGTCATTTGGATGTGGGCGCGACGCCGCACGTCCCCGTCTGTGTGCTCCAGCTATTTTCTGGGTCCACTGCGTGCCAGCTTTTCGATGGTGAGTGAAATTTGATCAAGCATTTTCGAGCCTGATTACCAAGAAGACTCATCTCATTTATCTCCAAATAAATTGGGCGTTTGAGATGAAGCCAGCAGAAAAACACTACGCGGAGGGGCGCGGAGAAGTAGAGGCTCGCGGAGCTGCCCCTTTTGAGATCCGTCCAGCAGGGGCCAAGGATTCGGGCGCGGCCGATGACTCGCTCCCAAAAAAGGCGATCAAGGCCGCGCCCGAATCCTCACCGCGAAGCGGTGATGCCCGCCAACGCGGGCGCCCCTACACGAAGCGGACGAGCCCCTCTGCTTCCCTCTGATATTCTCCGCTGCCCTCTGCGTGGTGCATTTTGATGAGGTTGGCCATTCGGCTGAGATTCATTGGGAATCAGGTTTTCGAAAGTCAGGACGAAATTCCCGGCCCTATCTTTCTATTCGCCGACCCACCTACCCCATTCACCGATACGACCTAGCCCCCGCGCCTGGCCTCCCGTAGCTTCAAGGACGGAGGCGGACATGATTGGAATGGCGAACCCCGAAGTCCACGATTTCAGCTTTGGTTGGCTCCCCGTCTTGGTGCTGCTGATCCTCGCGGCTCTCATGCTAGGTCTGAAACTCTCGTCCTCTTCCGATTCCAAAGGTGGCCGGTGATGAACGAACGAAGCGCTTCCAGGTTTTCTTTCCGGCTCGCGCTGGGCATGACGGCCATCATCGCCGGCGTGGCGATGCTGCTCGATAATCTGAATATGATTCCCAGCCACCTCATTGAATCCTGGTGGCCACTCCTGTTGATTTTTATGGGACTCGGGAAAATATGGGAACGGGGATTCCTATGGAGCATCGGCGGCCAGGCCCTGGTGGTGTTCGGCTTCATTTTTCTCTTCGGCGGCATTCATGAATTCCACCTTTACGAGAGCTGGTGGCCGCTGCTCCTGGTCTACCTCGGAGTGCTGATTACCCTTCGCTCCCTCATGCCCAGACCACCTAAATTCGCCAAATCTGAGATCCTGCAAGATAGCGACGAGATGAAACCATGAACGACATGACCGAAATGCCCTCCAAATCCAATTCGCCAAATCCACCGGACCCGAGCCTGGAGCAGGTTCCTCGAACCTTTTTTACCCCCAAGCTGGTGATCGGGATCGGCTTGATCCTGGTCGGCCTCGTCTTCACGCTGGACAATCTCCAAGTGGTGAGCGCCCACCGGATGCTGCGCTTCTGGCCCCTGCTCATTCTGCTGTGGGGCTTCGCGAAACTCTGGCACGAGGGCGTTCACAGCAGCGGACTGATCATCGTTTCCATCGGCACCTTTTTTCTGCTGGTGATGCTGGGGCAGGGCAATCTCGCTGAATCACTGACGCCGCTTGGCCTTGTGGTCCTCGGCATCTGGATCGTGATGAAGGCTCTGCGCAAGACCCGCGGCCCTGCGCCGTCTCTGGGCAATCGCGAACACTACGTTGATGGCACCGCTATCTTTGGCGGAACCAAGCGCCGCGTGGTTTCCCAAACCTTCGAAGGGGGTGAATTCACGGCCATCTTCGGTGGATTTGAGGTGGATCTACGCGAAGCGACTTCAGCCGACAATCAAGCCCGTCTAGATGTCTTCGCCCTCTTCGGCGGCGGCGAAATCAGGGTGGCGGAAAACTGGGTGGTGGTAAATCACGTGACGGCCCTTTTCGGCGGCATTGATGACAAAACCGAAGGCGACTCAACGCCCTCTAATCCCCATGCGCCGCGCTTGATCCTCACAGGGCTGGTGCTTTTCGGCGGCCTTGAGATCAAGCGCTGATGCACCCGATTCTTCAAAGCCGCGCCCGGATTTTTGCGTACCTTCTTCTCTGGGTGCCCCTGGGGATGCTGCTGGCGGGTCTCGCCGTGATGCAGGGCTGGAGCCGTTCCGAAGCCCTCGCGCTGGCCGCCCCTATGGCCATAGTTGGGGCGGCCATCTACCTCACGCCCTACTATCTTTGCCGGGTCATTGGCCTCGAAAACCAGCCATGGAAAAACCTCTTCGCCATCTGGGGGTTCGCAGCCATCACCGATGGCGGACTTTGGAGCGGCACCGCCTGGGGTCTGGCCAACGTCCTAGGCCGCTATGACTCGCTCCGCTCCCTTCCCACGCGCATCACCCCTGCCCTGCCGGTGATCTGGTCTTTGGGCGTGATGCTCTACCTCGGTTCTGCCGCTTTCTATTACCTACTCATCGCGCTGGAACGCGCTCAAAAGGCCGAGGCCGAGCAGCTCAAACTTCGAATGCTGGCGCAAGATGCCGAGCTAAAAGCGCTGCGCGCCCAGCTCAATCCCCACTTCCTTTTCAACAGCTTGAATTCCATCAGCGCGCTAACGTCACTGGATTCAAAACGGGCCCGAGAAATGTGTTTGCTGCTGTCGGAATTCCTCCGAAAAAGCCTTGGACTCGGCGAACGAAAGCAGGTGGCCCTGCGCGAAGAGCTGGACCTAGTGCGGGCTTACCTCTCCATCGAGCAGATCCGATTCGGCGAGCGTTTAAAGGTGGATTGGGACATTGCGCCCACCGCCGAAGGCGCCCTCGTCCCGACGTTGATCCTTCAACCCCTGGCGGAAAATGCCATAAAACACGGCATCTCGGCCCTGCCCGAAGGCGGGGAATTGAGGCTCAGCGCCACGGTTCAAAATTCCGTCGTGACGGTGACGGTGGACAATCCCGCCGATCCGGATGCTC
>JANXXC010000193.1 GCA_025350765.1 Holophagaceae bacterium
CAGCTTTAGCATCCCCAAAGTTCCCAAAGGCGAGTATTGGTTCCGGTTCGGGACCTCTTACGTCTGGACCGACGAGCACAATTTAGACCTCGGCGTCTTCACCTATGGGCGTACCAATGCGGTGGCCTCAACCCTCAGCACCCCGCTCACCTTCAATATCACGGGCCTCACGCCCTTCGCCGCCACCGATATTCTTCAGTGGTACGCCACCAATGTGAATAGTGTCTATGCCTACCTGGGGGACTTGAATCCAACGAACATGCCCCTGCCGGGCGACACGGCCATGGCGGGCACAACCCAAGACTGGCGGGACACGGGCCTCTTGATGGTGGATACCACCCGGGGCGATGAGCCCTCACTTTCGCAGTTGAGTTCAGTCACGGTGGGCGCCGAAACCTACTCGGCCCTTTCGGGAATCTTCAAACCCACCACTCTGATTCAGACCGATGGCCTTTCCACAACCTTGAACGGCACCATGGCGCAAGTGACACGGGATGAGAAAGTGCAATTGAATTGGGATCGGACGCCCTACGCCACTTACCAATCTCAGGTGAATCCCACTGCTACGCCCTCCTTCCAGCGCTTCGTCATTCACACGCCACCTTGGGGAACGAAGAAAGGATTCATCGCCGCTACCGCGGATCTGTTGAACTTCTATCCCTCCAGTTTGGCAACGACAGCACTGGATCTTGGTGAGGCGAGCTATGGAAATCCCTTCCCCGAAAAGTGGGGGCAAGTCTACTCCATCAGCCAGAACTATTCCGTTCAGTACACCGCCCCAGGCGCTACCCGCTCCCGCCCCATTCAAGGAATCTTGAGCACTCAGTCATTGCAGGAGCCCAAGAAGCATAAGGCCATCGTTCAAGGTATCAGTCCCGTCAGGGGTGCCACCGTCAATGGATCAAATGCTTTCGTGCCCCAAGGGGGAATCTCCGCAGCTTCTACCTTGGGATGGACGGAACCCACCAAAGGCGAAGCGGACGCCTACTCCGTCGCGGTAATTCACATTTTCGCCCAGGGTCTCAATACCCGCGCCACAACGGTGGCCACCCTGCTCACCGAGGAATCCTCTCTAACCATTCCCCCAGGCGTCCTACAGGCCGGGCAGAGCTACGTGTTCCGCATCCGCGCCATTCATGCCCACGACGCGGAGCCGGCTTCCACGCCCTTCCGGCTCAACACCTTCCCATCCGCCACCGCCGATGTGCTCACGGCCATAATGACCGTCGCTCCCTGACCAAAAATGGAATCGCAAAATAACCGCCGATCCTGTCGGCGGTTATTTTGTGGGCGGGTGCCAAAGGCGAGACGAGTCCTTCGGTTTCAGTGCCGAAAGCTCAGGTGGAGCAGTAACATAGGTCCACCCACCTATGAGCCTTCAACCCGGAATCAAACTCGGCCTCTACGAGATCCTCACGCCACTCGGCGCGGGGGGCATGGGCGAGGTTTGGAAGGCCAGGGATCCCAAGCTGGATCGCCTGGTGGCCATCAAGGTGCTCCCGAAGCACCTCGCCGTGGATGCAGACGCGCTCGCGCGCTTCGAGCGGGAGGCCAAAGCCCTAGCGGCGCTGCAACACCCCAACGTATTGGGCATCTTCGATTTCGGGACGGAGGATGGCATCGCCTATGCGGTGATGGAGCTGCTGGAGGGGCGACGCTGCGCGACCTTCTGGCTTCCGGCCCCCCGCAGCAGAGGCAGGCGCTGGACATCGCCATCCAGATCGCCCATGGCCTCTCTGCCGCCCACGGAAAGGGGATCGTCCACCGGGATCTCAAACCCGAGAACGTCATCGTCCAGAAGGACGGCCGAGTGAAGCTCTTGGATTTCGGGTTGGCCAAGCGGGTGCAGCCAGTAGAGATCGATGGGCCCACACAGGCCCTGGGCTCCGTCGGCAGCACGGAGAAGGGGATGATTCTCGGCACCATGGGCTACATGAGCCCCGAGCAGGTGCGCGGCGAAACCGTGGATGGCCGCAGCGATATTTTCAGCTTCGGTTCGCTGCTCTTCGAACTTCTCACGGGGCAGCGCGCTTTCGCCCGGAATTCCGCAGCCGACACCCTGGCCGCGATCCTGAGGGAGGATCCGCCGGAGCCC
>JANXXC010000194.1 GCA_025350765.1 Holophagaceae bacterium
CTGGATCTCGGCGGCTCTGATGTCTATTTGAACGCGGGGGAATCGCCGTTGCTGCGGCATCAAGGACGCATTGGATCTGTGGAGGGGTTCAAGCCCATTCCAGCGAAGGATCTCTCAGACCTGCTCAAGGGCATCACACCCAAGACCAATTGGGATGCCTTCGAGCGAGGCCTGGATACGGAATTCGCCTACAACGATGGCACCCGGAACTGCCGCCTGCGGGTCTCCCTCTTTCACGATGCGCTAGGCCCCGCGGTGGCGCTGCGCATCATGCCCACGGAAGTGCCCGACGCGGACACGCTGGGGCTGAGCGATCCCATCCGCCGCCTCGTGCAGCTCAACCATGGCCTGGTACTGGTGGCTGGCCCCAGCGGCAGCGGGCGCACCACCACGGTCTCGGCCCTGGTGGCCATGGCCCACGAATCTCGCCACGGCTTTATCGTCACCGTGGAGGACGCCATCGAATTTCCCTTTTTGAAGGGCAATTCCCTGGTGCGCCAGCGAGAGGTCGGCCGCGATCCCGCGCGGCAAAAGCAGGCCATCCGCTCGGCCCTGCGCCAAGCGCCGGACATTCTCGTGGTGGGCGAATTGCGAGATGGGGAGACCGTGGAACTGGCGCTGAACGCGGCGGGCGCGGGACGCCTGGTGCTGGCGATGCTTTCCAGCACCTCGGCCCTGGACACCATCAGCCGGCCCATCGAAATGTTCACGCCCGAGAACCAGCCCTCCATCCGCTCCCGCCTCGCGGTTTCCCTCAAGGCCGTGCTCTGCCAGACCCTGCTGAAGAAGATCGGCGGCGGCCGGGTGGCGGCCATCGAAACCATCTTCAACAATCCGCGCATCGCGGATCTCATCCGCAAGGGGGAGATTCTGGATATCCCCGCGGCCATGAGGACCGGCCGCCAGTACGGTCAAATGCTCCAGAACGAGGTGCTGGTAAAGCTCATCAAGGAGAAGGCCATCGAGCCCCTGGAGGCCTACCTGAAATGCCACGATCGCGAAACGTTCATGCAGGCCTGCAAAAAGGCCGGCATTCCCTTTGATCCGAGGAAGAACGGGGAAGCGAAGGACGAAGGCTGAAGATCTGCTCTTTCAGTTTGAGGAGACCCAGTCCACAACCATCAATTCTTCGATGCGCTCAAAGCCCTTCACGTTGTGGGTCACCAAAACACATCCATGAGCAAGACAGGTCGCCGCGATCATGAGGTCGCGGTCCGGTGCGGGCTGAGCCTTGAAGCGAGCCCTCAAGAGCCCATACCAATCAGCGGCGGATGCATTGAAATCGAGCACCGGATAGGCATCCCGAAGATCCTTGATGAGAACTTCGAGCTTCGCGGAAGCCACGGGGTTGTTATGCCTACCGTAGACCAACTCCGCGAGCACCACGGCAGGCAAGGCCACACTCGCGGGATCTACGGCTTCCAATCTCGCGCGGACGTTGAACTTTTGACGCCAGAGATAGCTGATGATGTTGGTGTCGAGGGCGAACCTCACAGCTCAACTGCATGGAGTGACGGACTCATAGGCTCGAAGACCACGTCCCCAAGATCGGTCTTGGCGATGAGGTCGAAATTCACGTGACGCATCACACCGTACATCGGAACCGGCTCCATCGCCTCAGCCAGAATCGCCCGCACTTCCGCCTCCATGGAGCGATGGTGTCCCCTGGCCCTGGCCTGAAGCCGGGCGACCAGATCTTCCGAAACACTACGAACGTGGATGACGGACATTTTGGGAGCCTCCCAATCCAGGATGAGTCCGATAAATTGACACTGCAAGCATTTTGCTTGCATCCTCACAGAACTTCACAAGAATTTAGGATATTGGGGCATGGATCGCGGGCGCATGAGTTGCGCTTATCAAGCTTCGGCCTCCCCAGCCTCCGCCGCCGCCTTGATCACGGTGGCGCGATCGGTAAGGAGCCGCCGCATGTAGCCCGTGAGAAAAAGATTGTTGAAGCAGCGTCCAATGAAGCCGAAGGGAGATTCAAATTCCAATCGATCCGTCATCACGGCGTGCTCGGGACCGCCTGCAAAGGTATGGTCGTGGACGAAACTGCGAAAGGCCCCGGCGACCATGGCGTCCTGAAAATGTCGCGGACGGTCGAACTGGGTGATCCGCGAAGTGAAGCGCTGCCGAACCCCAAGATGCCGGGCCTCCCAAGTGACGGATTCGCCCAGTTCGATCAGGCCCGAAGTCCGCCCCGCCACGGCGCGCTCACCCGCCCCCGCCTGCGAACGCAGATGTAGGTCCAAATCCCGCGCCAGATCGAAACAGCGCTCGATGCTCGCCGATATGGGAGTGATGACCTCGATGACGGGCAAGGGGGCTCCTGGGGTTGCCTCACGAATCCATTTGACTGGAACCAGAGGCGTGCGGGTTGAACGATAGGTTAGGGATTGGGGCGAAATTATCTTGATCCTCTGACGATCATTTCCAGATATTGAACTTGAGCGCGAATTTCTTCCTCTGAATCAACGTGCGCCAGTCCACGAACACGAAGACGAACAGGAGCAGCAGCCCCGCGAGTAGTCCGATGATGGATTTCCAGGACACCATTCCGTGAACGAGATCCTTCGTCTTTTCTGCCGCGTACTTGTGGCCTGCCCCCGAATTCTGTACCACTCATAAAGTTAGGGTTGGGTGGTTGGGGGCGTCCTGAAGGGCCAGATGGCCATCGGGGGCAGGGAGTGATGGTAGCGTGATCGTCATCTCGTCGGAGGATAGGACAGAGTCCCCTTTGAATGCATGGTCTCTCGCACCAAAAACATGCACCTGACTAAGGGCTACATTTTCGAGAAGCA
>JANXXC010000218.1 GCA_025350765.1 Holophagaceae bacterium
CTATCTGATCCGCCGTCGGCGTGCACTGAACAGCCTGGAGTGGCGCCTGGATTCCACGCGCCTGCTTCGGGTCGGCCACCGTTTTGAACGATCCGACGTGCGGCTCGTGGACCTCGTGGACTTGAACACGCCCCAATATCAAAATTTTCCGGCCCTAGTTAGTCTCCTGAAAGATCCGAATTTTATCAATATAGCCACCAAGAGTCCCCCTCGTTCGATCATCTCGGCGCCCTATGTCCAATGGATTCGGGATACACGCGACAGTCCTTACGACCCCACCACCGGGTCGGTCACGTCCCTCCGGCTTGAATTTGCGAACCAGTTTTTGGGCACCAGCTCGAATTCGAGTTTCGTGAAGTTCGACGCGCGTCAGCAGTGGACTTGGCCCATGGGCTACCGCGCTAGTGCGGGAGTTGTGAGCCTGGGAGTGCGCCTTGGTGCGGCACGGCCCACGGCCAGCAGTAGCCAGGAACTGCCGTTGGCGGAACGCTTCTTTGCCGGTGGATCAGGCACCTTTCGCGGCACCGAGCCCGACTTTCTTGGACCCGTTGCCTCCATCCCATTGCTTCTGCAGGCCTCGGGGGGAAAATACGCACCCCAGATTTCGAACGGAAACCTGATCAATCAAATCATTCCCTTTGGTGGCCAAGGTCTGGCGCTTATTAATCTCGATTATCGTTTCCCGCTCTACCACGAAACGATTTGGGGAGAAGTTTTCTTAGACGTGGGACAGGTTTACCAAAGCCTGAAAGCTGAGCCGGCTTCAGAGCGGCTTACCGGCGCACCACCACCCTTCCCACCCCTGCGTTCCGCCGCGGGCGTTGGCCTCATCTTCAAGCTCGGTTTTCCCATCAAAGTCGAATATGGAACCGATGTGAAACGGATCCTCGGCCGTCCCCGAAGCCGAGCGGACCAGGAGAGCCAGCTTCACAGCCTGCTCATCTCCGCGGGGTTCCAATTCTAGGACCGTGTCTGGACATCCAGCGCGGTCTAGATACAATCGAAGTTTCGCATTGGCGCGTAGCTCAGCGGTAGAGCACCACCTTGACACGGTGGGGGTCGGCGGTTCGAGACCGCCCGCGCCAACCAAATAATCCACACTCATCAAAATGCGGTCTCGAAACGCCGACCGAAGGATGGCGGCCCGGTCGGCGAAGGCCGCAGGCGCGAGAGCGCCGGAGGCCGGTCCTGCGAAGCAGGATCGCCGGGGCCAGCCAGCCGCCAAGGTTCGAGACCGCCCGCGCCAACCAAGCAAAACCCCTAGGGCCATGATTAATAAATCGTGGCCCTAGTGCATTCTGGCCCTATACGGAAAATCTACGGAAAAGTCGTTCCCGAAGTTTGGTGACACTAAAGGGACCTCGGCGTTCACCCAGCCAGGCAATGGGTCTATCTTTAGCCTGCAATTGGGGGTGTGAATTGGCCAAGCAGAGGGTGAGGAACGCCTGTTGGGGCGTTCGGTAATCGGGAGACTGGTGGGGTCTCTCGTGGTTGTTGCCCGCCGCCTAGCGGTAGACCTCGCGCCGGTTTCCGATCTTCACCACGAGCACGCACAGCCTGCCATCTTCGATCTTGCAGATGATCCGGTAATCCCCCACGCGGTACTTCCAGAACTCCCCGAGCTTCGGCCCCTGTAAGGCAGCACCGATGCTCCGAGGGTCCCCCTTCACCCGCTCCTTTAGAAAGGCCAGGATACGCTTGGCGACCGGCTTATCGAGCTTTGCGAGTTCATTCTTGGCGGCGGTGTCGAACTCAAAGGTCCAGGCCAAGTTCCCGCTCCACTTCTTCCAGGGTCAGGGTGCGGCTCTTCCCGGCCCGCAGCGCGATCAGGCGCTGCTCGGCCAGGTACACGTCCTCCAAGTCCTCCAGGTGCTCCAGGATGGCCTCCCGGGCATAGAAGGTCTTCGTGCGGCCCGTGGCTTTGGCCAGTTTCTCTAAGCGGCGTTCAATGTCTTCGGGAAGGCGGATGGCCAGCACGGGGCGCTCCTTGCTATACAAGCATAGCGATGCCATCGAGCCCTCGCCAGTTCTAGTTTTCACCTAAATCCTCCAACCCCCGCTGACCCACTTCCGGCATCTTCCCCGGAAGGTGCCGCAGTCGGTCTCACAGAAGGTTGGGCACTGCTGTTAGTTGTCCACATCAGTCGGGAGGAGGACTCCATCCGCATTTTTCGGCCCGACCGGCCACACCGTCGGAGAGGAGAGAATATGAACATGAATGAACGCCTCAAGAAGCGGTTCCGGATCCTGGTGGGGATCCATGCTCAGCTCCATACTCTTGATGCGATCCCGGCTCTGCATCTTTGACCGGAACTGGAGGAACATTGCTGTCTGGTCGTCCTTCTTCAGAGCGCCGAAAGCCTCTGCATCGATATCCTCCCTCTGCTGCGCTTCAGTCGGATGGTGGCGAAGGTCGTAGGCGCGAGAGCGCCGGAAGCCGGTCCTGCGAGGCAGGAACGCCAGGGCCAGCCAGCCGCCAAGGTTGATTCGGGCCAAAGGCCCTCACCCCTACGGGGCCGTCATCGCTGCGCTTCGGTCGGATGGTCGAGACCGCCCGCGCCAACCAAATAAAGGCCGCCTTTTGGCGGCCTTTTCATGATGGATGGGGGGTGGATCGCCCACCTCAGTATCCACGGGGCGGAGGGGGCGCGAAGTCGCCATCCCAGAGCCGGTTGCGGGGTGGCTGAGGTCGGTAGCGGGGGATGACTCCGAGCCGGGAGAGGGTCTCGCGCCATTCGTACTTGATGAAGGTCTTTTCTCGGGGCGCCGCTTCGGGTTCGAAGGCCACGGAGTAGGACGGTGAATAGGCTTCCGGGCCGTAGCCGGTGCCCGCCTCGCTCCGATTCAAGCCGGAGGCAGATTTTCTTTGTTCCTGAGCAGGAGCCCCGGCGGAAGGTTTTGCCATGGAATCGGATTCGGAACTACGCCCCTCCCATCGCGGCGCATCCCTTGGGTACCTGGGGGGCTGCCAGTGCTGGACTTCCACATAGGTGGCCACGGCGATGATGCCCATGGCCGATTCATCGTTGAAGGCCGCGGCGTATGAATCGGCGGCGTCGGTGAAGTAAAAGCGGTTGATGTGATCCGAGGAGGTCCTCCAGCCTGCGTATTCTTGGCTAGCGTAAGGCTCCAGGATGTACATCCGCTCATCGTTTTTCAGCCAGGACTTTTTGCCGGAGATGATGTTGCGGCCATCCACCGCGATCACGAGGCCCACGCGCCGGTTAAGGGTGTTGTGGATCACGATGCGATAGCGCTCACCTTGGATCGCTTCAGCGTAGACGCGGCTATTGCCGCCGCGATTGGCCGCAGGGTAGAGGGGAAGCGTGCGGCCAGCATCGGTCTGGATTTCCACTTCAACGGCGCGTCCCGCGCTTTCGGTCATGGCCGGGGAAACACAGGCGCTCAATCCTGCGGCGAGAAATAGTGCGATGGGGGTCTTCATGGGCGCCTCCTTATCAAACGGGCTTGATCCGTTAGACAAGAAGGCAGCTTCGAAAGTTCCCGGGTTGCGGGATCTTTCTACCAGCGAATAGTGACGGTGACGATGGCAGATGAAGTCCTGGAAGGATCCGGCGCTGCGCGGATGACACCGATGCGCGCGAGCCACGCCATGAATTCAGGCAGGCGGCGCGAATCGAGTCGGACGGTCATTTCGCGCCTGGTGCGGCCTTCAGGTTGAGCCAAGACTTCTCCGCCCAGCCTTGATAATTCTTTCTCCAGGGAATGCTTTGCTGAAATCGGGTTGGTGGGCTCCCAGTGGACCTCGAACGAAGAGGCTTCGGCATCGGATTCACGGGCTTCCTTCGCATCGGATTTGGCCTTGTCTTCGGAGGTGGAAGCCGCTTTCTTCGCGCGCTGAGGGCTCTGGGCGCTCTGATCCCTGGTCACTCCGGCTCCCAGGCTAGCCATGCTGTCAACCACTGGGGCGGGCGCAGGGCTTGATGATTGGGGTTTGGCGGCGGCTGATTCCTGCTTTGGGGTTTCTGCCGCCTTCACCTCGGCCACGCGGCCTGACATCGAGGCGCCGGGACCCGAATTTTCAAGGACTGATTTGGGCAGGGCTGCGGCAGTTGGCGGTGGGGCGGCGAAGGTGGGCTCGTCCTTCAACTTGGCTGGCTCTGAGGGACGGTCCGCGGGTTTTTGGCTCGGGGCTGCGGCGCTCTCTTTCCGGAGCTGGGCCAAGGGCTTTTCCGCTTCCAGGAGAGCGGAAGGATTCTCGACGGATCCATGCGTCTTCAGCAGATAGTAGCCCGTGCCGCAGAGCAGCAGAAGCGTCGCCACTTGGTAGTGGGGTTTGATGATCAGAGGGCGGATATGGCGTTCCCAGAAGGAGGGCCGACCCGTCGCTTCCGCCTTGACCCGCGCCATGATCCGGGCCGTCATCCAGGGCGGGGGTTCCACGGATTCGAGGCTTCGCATCTGCTGGCGCACCATCTGGAATTCCTTCTGGATCGCAGTGCATCCTGGACATTCCACGAGATGCGCATCCAGGCGCGCCTGCTCCAAAGGAGTCAAGGCCCGGTCGAGGGAAACGGACACC
Organism: Holophagaceae bacterium; assembly: GCA_025350765.1. GTDB lineage: Bacteria > Acidobacteriota > Holophagae > Holophagales > Holophagaceae > JANXPB01. Next base: position 4,544 of record JANXXC010000218.1, read on the forward strand.
AGTTCACGCATATCGCGGCAAGAGGTCATGGCGCCCCCACCACACGTTTCAGACAATCCTTGATGCTTTCCCGCGCCCGAAAGAGCCGTGACTTCACGGTGCCTTCCCGCATCTTTAACAGCAGGGCAATTTCTTCATAGGAATGATCTTGAAGTTCGCGGAGCACGAGCACCTCGCGGAAATCCAGAGGAAGGCTGGCGATGCATTTCTCGATGCGTTGTCGGATCGCCTGGCTCTCCATCAACTCCAAGGCGGAAGGCGCGGTGGAAGGCGGATCCTGATGCAAATCCTCCTCGCCGGTGCCGTGCCTTGAATCCAGCGAATAGGCCTCGTGGCGCCGTCGGGCGGCCATTCGAGTCACGGCATTCCGGGCTTGGTTGAGGGTGATGGTCGTGAGCCAGGTGCTGAAGCGCGCCTCTCCGCGAAACGTGGCGATGCCTTTATACGCGGCCACGAAAGCATCCTGGGTGACTTCGCAGGCCTCGTCGTAATTCCCGACGACCCGGTAGGCGAGGTTCAACATGACCTTCTGATGACGGCGCACCAGGCACTCGAAGGCACTTTCGTCCCCCGACCGAAAGGCCGCCACCAGCTCCACATCATCCGACTCCTCGTTCCATCCCGGCAGGCTCATCACGTTGGATAGTGTAGCTGCGGGAATTCTTCATCTCACGTTCCTACTTGCCCTCGTACTTGATGCCCTTGCGCTTGGCCTGCTCTCGGATGGCCTCAGCCACCTTGAGGTCGAAGGCTTCGCCCTTGCCCGCCGTGGCCCGCTTCCGATTTTCAGCGTCAATGAAAGCCTGGCGTTTTTTGCTCAGTTCTGAGATGCGCGCCTGCACCTTGCTGCGTTCCGCTTGCTTGGCCTGGATGTAGGCTTTGCGGGCTTCAGGTGAGAGGGACTGCATCTCCTGAGGCAATTTTTTTGAATCAATTTTATCGAGTTCAACCTTGCCGTTGGCGAGGCCATCGATCAGATCCCCACCGCCCTGGACCACGCTTTTGCTGGCTTGGTTGAAAGCCAGGCGATCCGCCACCACCGAAGGCGAGGAGGGCGCCGCGGCTTCCGATACCGCCTGTTTATGCATGACCTCCTCGCGCATGGGTGCGGCCCCGTAGGCCAGGATGGTTCGGCCCACTTCCACATTGAGCTTCGCCAATTCACCGTCCATGGGCGTGGATATCATCTGCATGTCTCCCGTCTGGCCGATGGACATATAAGAGCCGCCGGAAAGCGATGCGATCTCCTGCCAAAACGGCACGGTCTCGGCCATCTGGCCGCACTGGATGGTGTTGATGATGAGGTCGCGCTTCGCCGCCATCCGGCAGGAGACTGGGTATTTGATGTCGTTTTGATAGTCCATGTGGGGCGGCGCGTCACCCACGAGGAACACGATCTTAAGGACCTTCGAATCCTGGCTCCAACTGGGGCGGGTCACCGCTTCCTGGAGGGCCTGATTGACCGATTCCGGCGTGTCGCCGCCGCCATCGGCGTTGAATTGCTGGAGCTTGGCGTAGATCGTGTCGATGTCTTCGGACAGGTCGAAGAATTTGGTGACGTAGGCGTCTCCGCGATCACGATAGCCCAACAAGCCCATGCGAAGGCGCGGCGTTGGATTCGCCCGCAGCATCTGGTTGGCGATGGACCAGATTTTGAGCTTGGCCCCTTCGATGAGACCGCCCATGGATCCCGTGGTGTCCAAGACGAAGAGCACTTCGATCCTGGGGGCGCCTGATGGACTATTCCGGACGATTTTTTTTTGGGTGATGGCCTTGGACTGGGCGGCCGTATTTGCCCCAGCCCAGGGGGCCATCATCAGCATCGCACTGACCCACCCATGGATCCTTCGCATTGGAACCTCCTTGCCAAACCGGCTTGTGCGGTTAGACAAGCAGGAGGGATGGAATGTTCCCGAAGCCCGGAAGACGTGCCCTTAGCGGTCCAGAGCCATCATTCGACGGTGACGGACTTGGCCAGATTCCGGGGTTGGTCCACGTCGCAGCCGCGGAGGACCGCGATGTGATAGGCGAGCAATTGCAGGGGCACGACGAATAGGATGGGCGCGAGCCAGGGATGTACTTTGGGAAGGTGGATGACATCCTCGGCGATGTGGTCCAGGCCGTCGTCTCCATCGGTGACGAGGCCGAGAATCCGGCCGTCCCGCGCGGCGGCCTCCTGAAGATTACTCAGGGTTTTTTCGCGGTGGGCGTCCCTTGGCATGAGAGCGACGATGGGCAGGTGGCGGTCAATGAGCGCAATGGGGCCGTGTTTCATCTCGCCGGCGGGGTAGCCCTCGGCATGGATGTAGGAAATCTCCTTGAGCTTCAGGGCGCCTTCCAGGGCGATGGGATAGAGCGGACCGCGGGCCAAGTACAAGAAATCTTTGGCCTCGCGCCAATCCTGGGCCCACTTGGCGATGCGGGGTTCCAACGCGTTGAGGCGCTCCAGGACTGCGGGCAGTTCGCGTAAGCCCTGAATAAGCTCCGCGCGCAGTTTGGGATCCAGGGTTCCTTTGGCCTCCCCGATGCGGAGCGCCAACAACAGGAGAAGGCTCAATTGGGTGGTGAAGGCTTTGGTGGAAGCCACGCCAATCTCAGGCCCTGCATGGGTCAGCAAGGTGGCTTCCGCCTGACGCGTAGCGGTGGAGCCTTGGGCATTGCAGATGACCAGGGTGCGCGCGCCTCGTGAGGCCGCCTCCTTCAAGGCCGCCAAGGTGTCCGCGGTCTCGCCACTTTGGGTGATGCCGACTGCGAGGGAATTGGCGGGCACCACCGGGTCGCGATAGCGGTATTCGGAGGCGTAATCGATGTCCACCCCCACGCGGGCCAGTTGTTCAAGGAAGAACTTCCCCACTAAACCCGCGTGCCAGCTCGTGCCACAGGCGAGGATCACGATGCGATCGAAGCTCCGCAACTGCTCATCCGAGAAAGGTAGTTCCAACGGAATGGGCTCATCTTCGTCCACGGGCAGGCGGTTTAAGAGCGTGTTGGATAGCGCCTGAGGCTGCTCGAAAATCTCCTTTTGCATGAAGTGCTTGTAGCCGCCCTTTTCCGCCGCCACTGGATCGAAGGGCACCGTGTGGATCGCTCGCTCGACGGCGCTGCCATCCAAACGGAATAGTTGGACGCCAGATCGCGTGATTTCCGCCAGATCGCTATCCTCAAGGTAGATGACTCTCCGCGTGTGGCGAAGCAGAGGCACCACGTCCGAGGCGAGAAAATTCTCACCCTCGCCGAGGCCGATGACCAGCGGCGGGCCACTGCGGGCCACGAGGATACGGTCTGGGTCATCGGCGTGGAGACAGGCCAAAGCGTAAATGCCTCGCATCCTTCCTACGGCGGCCCGAAAGGCGTCCCCGAAAGTCAGACCCTGGCCCATCAGGTGGGACACCATCAGCGGAAAACATTCGGTGTCGGTCTCGGTGATGAAAGTGTTTCCCGCAGCTTTCAGCTCAGCCCGCAGCTCCAAAAAATTTTCAAAAATGCCGTTGTGCACCGCCACCACTTTCCCGTCGTTACTGCGATGGGGATGGGCGTTTTCTTCCGTGGGCCGGCCATGGGTCGCCCAGCGGGTGTGGCCGATGCCCATGGGGGCAGGGTCCGCGAGGTTGATCTTGGCCTGGAGGTTGATGAGCTTCCCGCTGGCCCGGGTGATGCGAAAAGTGCCATCGCCGGCCAGCAGGGCCACGCCCGCGCTGTCGTAGCCTCGGTACTCAAGGGTGCGCAGGCCATCCACCAGAATGGCCGCCGCGCTCTGCTGACCGATGTATCCCACGATGCCGCACATAGTGCCTCCCACAACCGAACGCTAACGGATTCACAACGAATCGCGAAGGGGGTGAAATTGCCGCACTACGTGTTCCCGAAGCCCACCACACCTGTGGCGTTGGATCGGTGCATCACCAGAGCAGGGCGGGGTCCTGGGAGGGCACTTGGCCAGTTAGGGCTTCGGCCATATGGCGGAGGGCAGTACCCGCGGGGCTTCGCGGGTAGAGACCCACGACGCTACGCTGCTCGCGCACGGCCTGGAGAAGGTGACGGTCCGAAGGCACCAGCCCGAGGATCTCCAGGTCCAGGCCCAGGAAATGTTGTGCGGCGGCTTGAAGCTGGACCGCGGCTTCGGTGGCTTCTTCGAGGTTCTGGGCATTGTTCACGACCACGTGGATGGGCTTCCGAGGTTCCCTGGAATGCAGCACCTTCACCATGGCGTACGCATCCAGCAGGCTTGTGGGTTCAGGGGTCGTGACCAGGATGACTTCCTGGGCGGCCGCCAGCATTTTCAGCACCGCGTCGTGGATTCCCGCCGCCGTGTCGATGATGAGCCAGTCGGCGTCTTCGCAGACCCGTTGGAGGCTTTGCACCAGGCGCAATTCCGAGGCCGGGTCCAGATGGGAAAGCTCGTGGACGCCGCTGCTGGTGGGGATGACGCGAAGGCTCGGGGCGTCGGGGACCGGCGCTTCCAGCACAATCTCCTCCATCAATTTTTCGCCCTTCAGCACATGCTCGAGCGTGAACTTGGGCGTCAGGCCCAGCAGCACGTCCAGATTCGCCAATCCAAAATTGGCATCCAGCAGGACGACCTTCTGCCCGGCCATCGCAAAGGCCGTGGCCAACCCGGCGACCACATTGGTCTTGCCGACACCACCCTTGCCGCTGGTCACCGCGACCACCCGGGCCCGGAAAAGGGAGAAGGGTCCGGTCATATCAAATCCGGCATCGGGGCGCGATCAGGGAACCCGGCGGGAGGCCCTCGCCGGGATTCATCGACACGTCTAGAGAGGCCAAGGTCGGCATGTTGACACCAACTCGGGATATGGCGAGGAGGATGCCAAAGGCGAGGTATGAGGTACGAGGTATGAGGTACGAGGAAGTAGATCAGCTTGCCTCGTAGCTCTCTGGACCTGGGCCCAGCGCCTCCCACCGCTCCACCTCATGGAAGCGGCATCGCCAGCCCGCCCAGCTCACCCGCTGGAAGGTGATGGCGCCGGGCCAGGGGACCCGGTCGAGGTATCGGCTCAAGGCCACCTGAAGGCGGAGTCTCTGGTCGTGGGTCAAGGCCGTGTCACCGCCGACCCAGGCGCCTGTTTTTCGGGCTTTCACTTCCAGGAGCCGCAACTCCCCGCCGCGGCTCACCAGGAGATCCAGTTCAAAACGCCCTTGCTTGAGTTGCCAGGCCACGAGATCCCAGCCCCCCAGCCAAAGCAGCCAAAGGGTCATGCGCTCGCAGCGCCAGCCCCATCGGCGGGCGGTCTTACCCCGGGTGGCCGTGGAGGTCATGATCGAGGGAATTCAGTTCTTCTTTCCGAAGCGGCCGAAGATGCCCTTGGTTTCTTCGAACAGGCCCCGGATGGATCCGCCGATATCCTCCACGGTTTCCATGGCCTTGTTCTTGGTCGAGGCGGCCTCCTTTTGGAAGTGGGGGTGTTGGGGCGCGAGATTGTAGGCCCACTCCCAGTAGCGAGTGGCGCGGGTGTGCATGCCAAGGGACTGGTAGGTTTCGGCGAGTTTGATGGCGGAGTCAGCGTCCTTCTTGTCGAGCCGCAGGCAGTGCTCAAGGGCCTGGATCAGAGTCCGCTTGTCTCCGTCCATGGCCTGAAGGATCTTGGCGTGCAGGGCGTGATTCTCATACTTTTCGGGATCCACCTTCAGGGCCTCTTCGATGCTGTTCAAGGCCGCCGGATATTGCCCGCTCTCAAAGGAATGCTTGGCCATCGTCCCGGGCTCCTGCACTCCCGGCGTGTAGACAGAGAGGCTGATCTTCGCCGTAGCTTGGTCTTGCTCGGGCGCGGACGTCACGATGGCCTGGGAAGGACTGCTGGCGGGCTTGACCGAGTCCTTGAGCTGCGCGAAGGCTGCGGTCAGATCGCGATAGCGCAAGGCCGCCTGGAGCTTTTCTTCGCCGGTGAACCGATCCGGATGCCATTCCTTGGCGAGCCGGATATAAGCGGCCTTGATCTCCTCGGGGGAGGCTCCGGGTTGAATTTCCAAGGTTTCGTAGGGATTCACGGTGCCGCCAAAGCGAGTGGTGCTATGGACCTCAGATCGAAAGGGGAAGCCTCGCCCCCTACGATACTCCCAGCAGGCCGACGGCGCACCTGGGCTCTGTTCCTTCCTAGGGAACGTCCGTCGAGGCCCGATCTTGGATGCCTACTCATCCTGCCGCGGCGCGATGAGGCTCCGCTGCACGCGTTCCAGATTCCCTTGCAGCCGCACCAGCTTCCAGGCGATCCACATGGCGTAACCCAACCAGACCCACAGCAGGCGAGGGTCGCAGGGGGTGCGCTTTAATACGTCGGTGCCAATATCGAGCCTGACACCCTGAAGAAACCACACCACACCACCGAAGCCGATGAGCAAGTGTCCCCAGCGGATCCAATAGGGCCGCAGGCCTTCCTTGGCTTTCCAACGCAACAACAACCAACGCAGAAAGAGTTCGGTTTTTTGTTCGGTGAAATGCAGTGCGATGAGTTTGTCCACCAAGGGCGCGTAACGATGGACCTTTAATTCTGCGATTTCATCTTCTCCGTTCAGCTTGCGCAGAAAGGCAGAGCGGATCTTGCCGACGCACTCCTCCCAAGGAGCCTCTTCACGCCGCACCGAAAGGTGGAGGCGCACCAGGCCCACCCACAATAGGGCTTGGGCCAGCAATACCCCCCAAAGAGCCATGCCCTGCCAGCCGCTGTGACGCACCAGGTCGAGAAAACGAGAGAGATCCATGGATTCAGCATAATCCGGCATCATGGAAGCATCATGTCCATTCGACCTTTTCATCTCCTGTTCCTGCTCTCTCCGGCCCTTCTGGCGCAGGCTCCGGATGCCTGGGATCAGGTGCTGGGGCGTCAGCGATTCAGGCCGGAGGATCAGGGAGCCTATCAGTTCATTTCAAGGAGCCAGGAGTTCGAGGGAGCCTGGCGCAGGGAAGCTCAGCTCATGCGGTTGCGGGCTTCGGGTGAGCTCAGTTTTCTTCAGCTGGACGATGGGCAGTCGAAGGCCTTGTGGGCGAAGCAGCGGTGGTCCCCGGGCGAAAATCGCTGGGCGATTCTGGGGCCGAACCTGGAAATCTTGTCCTCGGGGACGACGGAACCCACGGCCGAATCCCTGCTCCAGACGCTGCGCGACGCAGGCTGGCGGCCTCAATCGGAGCGGAGGGATGCCTTCCTGCGGGAGCATCCTGAGAATGGTGACGCTTGGCAGGATCTGTTCACGGAATCCCTGAAAATCGCCATGAGTTCTGGTGACGAGGAAGCCCCGCCACCGGAGAAGGGCGCCGATACCAAGGGGGATGGCGCCAAGGCGCCTGAGGCGGAAAAGGATCAGGCCCGTTTTGGGGAGGTGGATCGCGCCTTGCGGGGACTCCTGGACGTCGATGGTTGGGAGAATCACTTCGAGTTCATGCTGGGCTTAGATGAGAGATCCAAGGGTTTCGAGGACTCCTCGCTTTTGCAGCCCTCCACGGCGACGCTGCGCGGCGGCATCGAGACGGCCCTGAAGGCCCGTCCCGGTGATTGGCGGCTTTGGAGCGCCTGGACCGAAGTGGCAGGCCCCCGGCATTCGCCGGAAGCCTTGCTGGCCTCGCTCGAACCCGCCCCTCGACAGCCTTGGCCGCCCTTGGAAGCCGCCGAACCCGTGGCGCTGGCCTATCGCCGCACCAAAGATTGGGTGGGGCTGGAGCGTTGCGCCGCCACGGCCATGGAGCAGGCCCTGCAGCCATTGGTCGTTCAGGCCAGCGAAGACGGTTCGGCCATGGGGCACCGGGCCTCCGTCGCAGCGGCGTGGGGTCCCTATCGGGTGGAGGCTCTGCTGCATCTCGGGCGTCGGCAGGATGCCATGAATATGTTAGGAGAATGCCGTGCCTTGAGCGGCCGCGCCTGGCGCCGGGTGCAGCAGGCCTTCAGCCGGATCAGCCTAGGCGGAGACCTGGATAAGGTGCTCAATCAGGAGGACCGGCGGGCCATCAAGGAATTTCTGAAACAACCGGGCGTGGCCGATGTGGCAGCCCCGTTGGCGACCCAGCCCTTGCGCCTGGCCATCCAGGGCAAGCCGACGTGGGAGCGGGAATTCAACCTGCTTCAGAAGGAAGGGGCATTTGATCCGTGGAAGCCTGGGCGGGATCTCGTGTGGGATCGCCTGAGTGAATCCGAGATCCGGACCTTCCATGACCGAGGCGAGGGAGGCGAGGGGCGATGGGTGCTGTTGCGGGGTGCCGACCTGCTGTCCAGCGGCGGCGAGCTGCCTTCGGTCGAAGCCATTTCCGATCTCCTGCGCAACCAGGGTCTGCCCTACCTGGCAGAACTGGATGCCTTCATCAAGGCTCATCCCGATCACGCGGAGGCACGGGTACAGCGCATCTCCGAAGTCCTTAACCGGCTCCAGACCACTGGCCTGGAACGCAGGCTGTTGGCGGATCGCAGCCGGACCCGGGCTGAAGCCTTCTTCCCCAAGGAATGGAAACCTGATCTGGAACTTTGGGCGCCCACCGCCCAGAAAATGCTGCCGTCGCTCGAGGCGGACTTGAGGCGCTGGCCCACCAGCGGCCAGCTCTGGCGGGCCTGGGTATCTTGGGCGGCGCTGCATCCTTCGCATCCAAAACCCGGCGCCCTGCTCCGCAATCTCTCCATTTGGAAAAATGTGGAACAGGGGCGGAGCATCCTCCACGCCGGACCCTTGCCCATCGATGCCACCATGCCGGTGACTGGATTTTTGCAGCTGCAAAAAGACTGGGAAGGCCTGGCGGACTGGTGCCGGGCCCTGTGGGAGATGGGTTGGCGAGAGGCTCTACCGGGCTATCTGAAACCTATGCCCGGCATGAAGGACGCCCCCCAGCAGGCCATGCGATTTATTTTGGATTTCCCATTCCGCCGTGTTCTTCAGCCCTATGCCGAAGCCCTGCGCAATTTGGGACGCACCCAAGAACTGCGCCAACTCGCCCTGGAACTGGATCTGCTTCAGCCTGGCCTCGCCAAGCGCCTGGACACGCCCTTGGAACCGCGACCGGGACGGCCAGGGCGCTGAGGACCGGTCTTATACCTAGCGCGTTCAAAAGATTAAAAAACCCAACGCGAAGACGCCAAGAAACCAAGAGCGATCTTGTTTGATTCCGTCCTGGCGTTAAATCTTTTTGAGCCACGGACAAGATCCAATCCGTGCAGATCCGTGCAGATCCGTGCAGATCCGTGAAATCCGTGGCCCAATTTTTGTTCAGCCGTGGTGAACGGAAAAATAATCAGCCACGGATTACCCGGATTCACACGGATTAGAAGAAAAGGCGTTTGACTTCGAGGCTCAAAGCTTCGCCCAGGACACCGCGCCCAACCTGAGTAAGGCCTCCGCATCCAGGCCTTTTTCTTCGGCGCGCTGAAGCAGGTGCTGCATCAATTCCGAAGTGGCTTCGGCATCGGGCAGGGCTCGATGGGCACGGCGATTTCGGATGTTCAGGAGCAAACAGAGTTGATGCAAAGCGCAGCTCTTGGCCTCGGGAATCAGTGCCTTCGCCAACAGCCGCGTGCAAATCAGCCGATGTCGGTGCCACAGGCCTTGGGGCAGCCAGGCCTTCAGGAAAGATCCATCAAAAGTCGCGTGATGGGCCACCCAGACGCGGCCCTCCAATTCGCTGGAGATCCGCAGTGCTACTTGTTCCCATGGCTGTGCGTCCAACAGCATCGCGGGCGTGATTCCCGTGAGTCGTTGGATGAGCGGCGGGTAGTCTCCCGCGATGGACGCGAGCCTCTCAAACCCGCCTTCGATGACCGGCCCGCACATCTTCACGATGCCCACCTCCGTGATTTCGGAGGCCTCGTGAAAGCGTTCCTTTTTGTCCCAGAAAGCCTTGGGACTGCCGCCGGTGGTTTCCAAGTCAATCACCGCGAAGCGCAGCGCACGGATGGAGAAGGGCGGCGGGTCTGGGAAAAGGCTTTCCATGCAATCGCAGCTTACGCAGAATGCGCAAAGGAATTCAAAATTCCAAGTCCTTCACCGGAAGCCTGTGCCAGACATGAACACCGAAAATAGCGCAGGCAAAAAGGCCTGGCCGCTTCACCTGGCTGTGGCCCTGGTGCTGGTGGGCTTCGCCTCGAATTCACTCCTCTGCCGCGCGGCCCTGGGGGGAGGCCACGCGGATGCGGCGAGTTTCACCGTTCTCCGCTTGGGTTCCGGCGCGCTCGTCCTGGCTCTCCTGATGCGGGGACAAGGCATTGGCTGGCGGGCCCTGGGGCCCGTTCGACTGGGATCAGCTTTGGCACTGGCCGCCTACGCGCTGGGCTTCTCCTTTGCCTACCGCAGTGTCGGAGCAGGCAGCGGAGCCCTGCTGCTATTCGGTGCGGTACAGGTGACCATGCTTGGGGCGGCCCTTCTGCGGGGTGAAAAATTCTCGCTCGTGAAGGGCTTCGGCGCAGTCCTGGCTTTCGCGGGGCTCCTGGTCCTCACCCTGCCGGGCGCCCAGGCGCCGCCCCTGCTGGGAGCCCTCGCCATGCTGGGAGCCGGAGTCGCGTGGGGAGCTTATTCGCTATTGGGACGCGGTTCAGCGAAGCCCGTGGCCGACACTTTCCTGAGCTTCGCGGGCGCAGCGCTGATAGCCTTGCCAACCCTCGCCCTGACGCCTCAACGGGTGCTCTCCGCCAAAGGCCTCCTGTTGGCGATTCTTTCCGGAACCCTTGCCTCGGGCGCCACCTACAGCCTTTGGTACGCAGTCCTCCCTCGGCTAGGCGTGCTGCGCGCCGCCGTGGTCCAACTCGTGGTGCCGCTCCTGACTGCCGCCGCCGCAGTGCTCCTGCTCGGCGAGAGCCCAGGTCTCACCTGGTTCATCGCGGCCGCGCTGACCCTCTCGGGCATCGCTTTGGCTCTGACCAGGCGACCGTAGCGGAGTGATGCCGATGATCAGGATCCGGGTTTACAGCCGGCGGGGCCCGAATCCAGGTTGCTGCGGTGTCTCCCCTGGGTTTGCCTCGCTGGAATTGGGCTTTTGCAGAGCGATGGCTACGCGCTGGTTGGACCGGCCGATGATGCGCCTCTGCCACAGTCGCTCGGCACGCAGGGCCGCATAGTCGCCCACGCGCCAGGCCTGCTGGATCAAAAATTTGCCCGCGGCCACGCTATCCGGCGAACGGCTGGCGATTTCGGCCGCCAGCTTCAGGGCGTCGGCCATGGGGTCATCGCTCAGATGGGTGATGAGGCCCATCGAAAAAGCTTCTTGCGCGCCGATCACGCGGCCCGTCAATGTCAGCTCCTTGGCCACGTCCATGGGCACCAATTCGCGCAGCAGGCAGATGCCGCCCATGTCGGGCACCAGGCCCCATTTGGCCTCCATCAGCGACACCTTGGCATCGGGGTGGCAGAAGCGGATATCGGCGCCCAAAGCCAGTTGCAGGCCGGCGCCAAAGCAGTTGCCGTGCATGACCGCGATGACGGGCACGCCTACGCGTCGCCAGCCCATGCTCCACCGCTGGAATTGATTGGTCCATGGCAAGAATAATTGCAGGGCCTTGATCGCCGTCCGAGAGGGCTGCTTCATGGCCGCCTTGAAATCCATTCCGGCGCAGAAAGATGGCCCTTCGCCTCGCAAGATGACCGCTCGGATGCTTCGGTTGCGCCGCAGTTGGGACTGAGCGGCCAGCATTGCGGAAAGCATCGGAAAATCCATGCCGTTGTGACTGGCGGGGCGATTCAAGGTCACCATGGCGAGCTCGCCCTCGATCGTCACGACCACTGAGGTGTTCATGCAGTCTCCCTCGGATCAAGCGCTGATAAGCGTCTTTAGCCCATCCCGAAATAGCACGTCCACTTTTTTCGCGATGCGCTTCTGCACTTTCCCAAGGCCGAAGCTTGGGTGGTCCATCCAGTCGCCCTCATCCCAGCGGGCTTGCACGCTGTAGGGCTTGGCGACGCTGCCCGCCTGTTCCTGCGTCATCAATTCCTGAAAACGCGAAGGCGATGCGGAAGCCCGGGGTTTCAGTCCGCCACTGGCCGAACCACGGGCCACGCGGGGCGCGCTTTCCACCTTCGGCTTATCAGCTCGAAATTTGTGGACGGATTTGCAATTGGCGCAGATGAGGTTGTCAGGCACGCCATTGGTGAGGGTCATCACGCGATGCCGAGTCTCCCCTTTGCAGCGCCCGCAGGGTGCGTCGAGATCCATGCCAGCGTAAAAGGTTTTCGTCATCATGCCTCCAGGGTAGCGCGAGGAGAGAGATGCTGCCTTGAGCTAAAAACACTCACCGAGAGCGCGGAGGAAACAGA
>JANXXC010000225.1 GCA_025350765.1 Holophagaceae bacterium
AATCCTTGGAATGCGGCCGCTGGCGCCTACTCGCAGACTTTTGCTGCGGGGACCGCTGGCACCAAGTCGACCTTCATCAACGCGATGGCCCCTGGGTCCCTGGGCCAAGTGATCATGTACATCGCCTACCCCACCTCCACCGCGAACGGATGGGTCGGTGGAATCACTAAAACGCAGAATCAGATCAATGGGTCCACCACCGTCCGCAAGGCCACGGCCATCGAGTAGTTGAGCCGATACTTCGATCTGGCACTGTTGGGAGGGGGATAGAATCTCCCTCCTTTTTACATCCAGAATCTCTCGAAGCGGTATTTTCTATTGGAACCGCCGAGACGCCTCCTCAACAGAAAAGCCCTCGTTCCTTCGGTTTAGAGCTTCTGATATGGGGTTTGACCCACTGCCCCCGCCCCATCCAATTGCTGACCGGCTTGGTTGGTTTGGATGACTGTGGCATTGCCCAATTTTGGATCCGTCACTGTGAGCAGATACCCGGTTCCAGTCGCGTCCACCGCAACCGTGAAATTCATCTTGCTCGTTCCCTTGGGGGTGAACGAGGGGGCCGGGTTAGTGGAAGCCGTTGGCGCGCCTCCGCTCGCGGTCCAACTGAAGGACACGGCCCCATTGTTGTAGACGCCGGTTTCCGCCTTGCGAGTTTCCAACTGCATACGGAGCGTCTGGGCGTTGGATTGCGCGTCACCAATGACGCGGGCCCTGCGTCGCTGCCCCAGAAAGGCTGGGATCGCGATTCCGGAAATAATCGCGATGATCGCGAGCACCAGCAATAGTTCAATGAGCGTGAATCCACTCTGGCGTGAGTCAAGGCTGGCAGTGTGGGTAACAGGCTTCATGAGTCGCCTCCAGGGCGGTACGGATCCACAAGATGGATCCGAAAGATGTAGCAAAGATGATGCGGATTCGGGATCCGTCAATCCTTACCCACCACGTTGGCGAGCTGGAAGATCGGCATATACATCGCGACCACGATAAAGCCGATGATGCCCCCCAGCATTGCGATCATGATGGGCTCCATTAGACTCGTCATGGCGGCCACGGAGTTGTCCACTTCATCCTCATAGAAATCAGCGACCTTCGACAGCATGGCGTCCAAGGCTCCCGTGGCTTCTCCCACGCCTACCATCTGCACGACCATGGGGGGAAACACCTTGGTTTCCGCCAAGGGGGTGGCGATATTCCGGCCTTGTTCCACGGCCTCTTTGGCCTTGAGAATGGCGTTCTGGCAGACCTGATTACCCGAGGTGCGGGCGGTGATTTCCATGCCCTCCAGGATCGGAACACCGGAGCTGATCAGGGTGCCGAGGGTGCGGCAAAAACGAGCCACCGCGACCTTTAGAAGGATGTCCCCCAGAACCGGAATCTTCAGGGTGAGGCTATCAATCTGCAATTTCCCCGCGACGGTTTTGTAGTATTGCCTGATCCCGATATACATCAAAACCAGGAAAAGAATGACGATGTAGGAGTACCGGATCAGGACGTTGGACATACCAATGCATATCCGAGTGGGCACGGGCAAGGCGGCGCCCAACCCTTCGTACATGGCGCTGAACACCGGGATCACCTTCACCATGATGACGGTCACTACGATCAGGGCGATACTGATGACCGCGATGGGGTAAACCATGGCGCTCTTTACTTTGGCTGCGAGTTTGACGGCTTTTTCGATATAGCCTGACAACCGCTGCAGAATCACATCGAGAATACCGCCAGCTTCTCCCGCCCCGACCATATTCACATAAAGATCATTGAAGGCCTTCGGGTGCTTCGAGAGTGCGGTTTGGAGGGTCGCCCCTTGTTCGACGTCCTGGCGCACGGCCGCGATGATCTTTTGAAACCCTTTGTCTTCCTGCTGGGCTCCAAGAATCTCAAGACACTGGACCAGGGGTAGGCCGGCGTCAATCATGACGCTGAACTGGCGAGTGAAGATGGCCAGATCCTTGGGTTTCACTTTCCCGAAGCTCTTGGTTCCCGCAGATTGCTGGGCCTTGATCGAAATGAGCTGGATCCCATTGCGTTTCAGGGTGAGAGAAGCCGCATCCTTACTGTCGGACACGAGGAGGCCTTCTTGGACCTCGCCCAATCTATTTTTGCCTTTCCACGCGAATGCAGGCATGGGGAACCTCTAGTTAGGGTTGCTGGATAATGCTTGGATCAGCATAGGGCGAAGGGTTGATATTGGGAAGGGTTGGCCAAAAATCACCTAAGAGTATTTAATATTGGGGTTCCGCCCACCAAGCAGGCCCGCAAGGCCACCAGGCTTTGGCTGAGGAGCCTGCGGCGCCATGTTGACCGTGCCGACCCCCCGGTTGATCAACTCCCGCAGCTCGTCATGGTTGCTGGAGAATCCGGTGGCCGCCTCCTGAGTGATTTCCCCCTTCAGCACCAATTCGGCAAGGCTCTGATTGAAGGTCTGCATTCCGAACTTCATCTGGCCGGTCTGCATGGAGCTGTAAATCTGATGGACCTTGTCTTCACGGATGAGATTCCGGATGGCGGAATTAGGGATCATTACCTCCAGGGCCAATGCTCGACCTTTCCCGCTGGACTTGGGAATGAGGCTTTGGCAAACCACCCCTTCGAGCACCAGGGAAAGCTGGGCGCGGACCTGACTTTGCTGATGGCTGGGGAACACATCGATGATGCGGTTGATGGTCTGGGTGGCTGAGTTCGTGTGCAGCGTGCCGAAGGTCAGGTGGCCCGTCTCCGCGATGGTGAGGGCGGATTCAATGGTTTCCAGATCGCGCATTTCGCCCACTAGAACCACATCGGGATCCTGCCTTAGCGCCGAGCGCATGGCCTTCTTGAAACTGTGGGTGTCAGCATGGATCTCGCGCTGATTCACAAGGCTTCGCTTGTGTTTGTGGACGTATTCCACGGGGTCTTCGATGGTGAGGATGTGCAGCGGCTCCTCGGCGTTGATCTTGTCCACCATGGCCGCCAGGGTCGTGGATTTCCCGGATCCCGTGACTCCTGTGACAAGCACCAGTCCACGGGGTTTGTCGCAGAGGGTCTGGATCGCGGGAGGGAGACCCAGCTGTTCGAAACTTCGGATGTTCTCCGGGATGGTGCGGAAGACCCCCGCAGTGGCCCCCCGCTGATTGAACACGTTGGCGCGGAATCGGGCGATGCCTTGGAGCCCGAAGGAGAAATCCACTTCTAGATCCTCTTCCAACCGGTGCTTCTGCTGGTCAGTCATCACGCCGTAGCAGAGCCACCTAGTCTGGGTGGCATCCAAGGGCGGGAGTTTGAGAGGCACCATCCGGCTGTCGATGCGAATCTGAGGCGCGGAATCCGTGGTGATGTGCAGATCTGTTCCACCATATTCAACCATCGTCTTGAGGAGCTGCTGGAGAGGGACGACATAATTGGAATCGGCCATGGGATGCCTCGGTGGGATTGGTTGGTGGGATTGGCGTTAGGTGGCTTATTGATTAGGCGACTGTTTCACGGACGACTTCCTCAGTGGTGGTGACCCCGTCCAGCACCTTGCGGCAACCGCTGCGCCGAAGCGTGATCATGCCTTCTTTCACGGCCTGCTCCCGGATCTCGATGGCCGACGCGCCCGTCAGGACCATATCCTTCAGGGTCTCGGACATCTCGAGCACTTCGTACAAACCCACGCGTCCCTTGTAGCCCTTCTTGTTGCAGATTTCGCAGCCCCGCCCATGCATCATTTTCAGGCGGCCGATTTCCTCATCGCTGAAACCGACTTTGCGCAGCGCTTCCGCTGGGGGCACCGTTGGATCAACTTCCTTGCAGTTGGCGCAGATGCGCCGCACCAAGCGCTGGGCGCAGATGATATTCACCGAGGTGGCGACGAGGAACGGCTCCACCCCCATGTTCATCAGGCGGTTGATGGTGCTCGGCGCATCGTTGGTGTGCAGCGTCGAAAGCACTAGGTGGCCCGTGAGGCTGGCCTTGATGGCGATCTCCGCCGTTTCAAAGTCGCGGATCTCTCCCACCAGAATGATGTTCGGGTCCTGCCGGAGGAAGGACCGCAGGGCCGCTGCGAAATTCAGCCCGATCTGTTCCTTCATCTGGACCTGATTGATGCCGCCGAAATTGAATTCAACCGGGTCTTCGGCGGTCATGATGTTCACGTCCGGCTGATTCAATTTGGCGATCGAGGAATAGAGCGTGTTCGTCTTCCCCGAACCCGTGGGGCCCGTCACCAGCACCATTCCGTAGGGCTTGTCGATCTGGCGGTTCCAACGATCCAAGCTCTCCTGCTCGAATCCGAGCTTGGTGAGATCGAGCATGAGTTTGTCGCTGTCCAGCAGTCGTAGGACGATCTTTTCGCCGAAAAGGCAAGGCAGGATGGAGACCCGGTAATCAATGGTCTTTTGTCGTCCTTGGAGGTTCAC
>JANXXC010000227.1 GCA_025350765.1 Holophagaceae bacterium
CGCCGCCGTGAGGCACCGGACGGTGGCGCTCAGGTCGCTTCCCAGCGTTGCCCTATCCTCCGACGAGATGACGATCACGCTACCATCACTCCCTGCCCCGGATGGCCATCTGGCCCATCAGGACGCCCCCAACCACCCAACCCTAACTTTATGAGTGGTACAGAATTCGGGGGCAGGCCACATGGCCGGCGCGATGGGTGATTCTCTCAACAGAATCGAAGGTGTTAGGCCTCTTATGTCGGGCAACGGCATAGGGCCCGCGCCAGCGGTGCCAGCCTTGATCCAGCCTTGCCAATCCGCCCAGGACTGATATTCTGTTATCCCTACTGGGGAGTGGTCTAACGGTAGGACAACAGATTCTGATTCTGTCAGGTGAGGGTTCAAATCCTTCCTCCCCAACCAATCCAGTCCGGTCCTCCGGGCTCGACCCCGAAGCCATAAGTACCAAGGCAACGGGCATGAACGAAAACGGTCCCATCGTCTAGCGGTTAGGACATCGCCCTCTCACGGCGACAGCAGGGGTTCGATTCCCCTTGGGACTACCATTGAGCGACCTGAGCCACCCATAAGGGTGGCTCTTTTTGTGATAGTCCCAAGAGGGATCGAAGTGGAATGACCGTCCCGCATGGCCTTGTGGTGCTACGCTTTCAGCACTCCTCCCACTGGCTCTCAGACCAGCATGAACCCAAAGCCTCCACCCCAAGAGAACACCTTCGATCTGGATGGCGCCACCATGGCGGCCAATTCTGCCGTCGTGCGCACGGGGACCTACGCCGAAGACTGGGCGTTGATCCGCTATGTGGGCCATCCCATCGGCGAGGTCATCACCCTGCGCGCCAACGGCATGATCATCGGCCGGTCCGCGGATAACGACATCTGCTTGGCCGAAGCGGAGGTCAGTCGCCGCCACTCGAAGTTGGATCTCCTGGAGGAGGGCGACCAAGGCCTGGTCGTGACCCTGCAAGACCTGGGTTCCACCAACGGCACCTACGTGAACGGCCGCCGTCTGGATCCAGAAGGGACCCCCACCGCGTTGCGCAATGGTGACGTGGTGCGCGTCGGAAGCCACGCCTTCAAGCTCAAGCAGCTAGACGACATGGAGCGCCATTACCATCAAGTGGTGCTGACCCAGACCACGGTGGATCCCCTGACGGGGGTGGGAAACCGAGCCACGGTGCTGGGTCACCTGGAAAAGCACTTCGATCTGGCGCGTCGGTACAAGCGGCCTTTGTCCGTGATCCTCGCCGATCTGGATCATTTCAAATCCGTCAACGACACCTATGGCCATGCCACCGGGGACTTGGCTTTGCAGACCTTCGGCATGATCCTGATGGGGCGCCTGCGGGGCAGCGACCAAGTGGGCCGCATCGGTGGCGAAGAATTCCTGGTGGTGCTGCCCGAGACCCATGGCCACGAGGCCGTGAGCGTCGCGGAGAATCTGCGCAACGCCTTGAGGACTGAACCCGTGAGCCGCCCGGACGGCACTCCCTTCTATGTGAAATGCAGCCTTGGCGTGGCCCGGATCCAGGATGAGGATGCTAACGGCGGCTCGCTCCTGGCGCGGGCGGACGTGGCCCTTTATCGCGCGAAGAATCTCGGCCGGGACCGGGTGGAAATGGATTCACCGAGCTAAGCCCAAAATGACTTGAAGGGCCCATCGTCCCAGGGGGTGAGCTTTCGCGACCGGACAAAGAGGCCCTTCGGCGCCGCGGCCGGGGCTTCCAGGATCGCGTGGCAGCCCCCATAGAGGGCGCACCAGAGCGCCGCGCGAAGCTCTGGCGAACCGATCCGCGCCAGGGGCAGGCGCACCTCCGTGCTGTGATCCCAGCCCAGGATCCGGTTCAGGCGCTGAAGTCTCAGCATCATCTCCGCGTGATCCAGCTCCCCGGAAAACAAGGTGCCTTCAAGGACCTCGTGCTCGCGCTCGTGATAGGGACCGCGTCCATGTTCATCGTTGAAGCGCGGGCCGCCGAGGATGTCCGGGTCTACCATTATTCCCGCGCCGTCCCAGCGCAGACCGCAGCAGGCCGCAGCCACCTCGCAGGCCCAGTCCCACGGCCCCTCGGTGTCGCAGAAAATAGCCGAGCCCGCAGGAACGTCTTCCGCCAAAACACCAAGGGCTACGCCCTCCACGCGGTTCCGGTATTGCCCGTAGCTCAGGGTTCCCCAAGTGGGCGATGTCAGGGCGGGACGCCCCTGCAGACGCGCGGCGCGCTGGATCAGCAGTTTCCGCAGGTTGTCCGCCATCAAGCCTCGGCCGCGAGGGCTCCCGCATAAAAAGTCGGAAAGTCCTTGATCAAGGCGGTGGTGTCCGGCACCCGGTGCACGCGGCTGAAACCCGCCCTTAACATGGCCTTCTCCCAGACTTCCACCGTGAGGAATCCGCTGCAGGGCCGCAGCTCGGGGTCCAGGTTCACATCCGTGAAGCTCTTCATGAATTTGAAGTAGAACTCCGGGAAGATCGGGCGGGTCAGATCGGGTTTTAGGCATTCGCCGAGAATCAGCCGTCCGCCGGGTTTCAGCAGGCCCCGCAGGCGCTGCAGCACGTCTTGCAGATCCACCGCGACGTGAACGACGTTGATGCCGACCACCACATCGAAGAGCCCTTCTCCAAACCCCTGGGGCTCAAAAGGCTTGTTGATGTCCAGGGCGCTGAAGGTGAAGGGCAGGCCTGGAGCCTTCTCGCGCAGGTCCCGCTGGGCTTTGCGAAGGAAGGCGGGCGCCACATCGGTGAAACGATATTCGGAGATGCGGTTGAGATAGCCCAATTCAGCGCCGTCCTTGGCCAGCAGTTGCGCGAAGGAACCCGCCCCGCCTCCCAGTTCCAGGATCCGCGCTCCTTCGGGCAAGCCCTCCCGCAGCGCTATCACCGCCAGCAGATTGTTGGACACGTAGCCCAAATTCTCATTGCGGAAATAGGCCAGCCAGAGGGGAAAGACGGAAAGATCAAAGAGGACTTGTTCGCCGGATTTACCTTCGGTGAAGAAGGGCTTCACGAGCCTGAGCACGGCATCCAGGAGATCGAAGTTGGCCGCATGGCCTGGGGCCTCCGCCTCCACAAAGGCGCGGATCTCCTTCAGCTCCAGATCCGGCACGCCTTCCAGGAAGAAGCGCTCCCCCTCCCGGCGGAGCATTCCCTGTTCCACCAGGAAGGGCATCATCCATTCGGCGGGATGCCTGGATTGGGGCGAGAGGCCTTCGATGAGTTCGTCGACCGTGGCCCCCTGGCGGAGCCTCGATTCCCAGCCCAAATTCAGGGCGAGGATCATCACGATGCGGGCGGTGTAGATCTCCGAACCGCAGTGCAGGACTCGGAAGGGCCGAGAGAAAAAAGCCGCCGCCTGGATTTGGGCTAGCTCTCCCATGCCCAGATCCGGCTGGCGACCAGAGTTGCGTAGGCGATCTTCGATCAGCTTCATTAGTCCATCATCTCGCTAATGCTGCGACCGCCATGGATGCGCAGAATGGCGTCGCCGAACATGGCGGCGGTGGAAAGCACCTTCAGGTTCTTGAGCGCCGAGGCCTTGGTTTCGGGTATGGGGATGGTGTCCGTGACCACCAGCTCGTCCAAATCCGCCTCGTTCAGGCGTTCAATGGCGGGGCCGCTGAAGACCGCGTGGGTGACTCCCACGCGCACTTTGCGGGCGCCGAATTGGCGCAGCATTTTCGAGGCTTCGGAAATGGATCCGCCTGTCGCGATCTCGTCGTCGTAGATGATCGCGTCCATGCCCTTGACGTCGCCGATGAGGGCTACGCTTTGCGCCTTCTCACTGTCGTCCGAGCGGCGCTTGTCGATGAGAGCCAGCGGCAGGCCGAGCCGCTTGGCGAAGTGCCCGGCGAATTTCGCGGCGCCCGCATCCGTGGCGACCACCACGCTGTTGGAGATATCCGTGCGCCGGAAGTGCTGGGCCTGGATGGGCGTGGCGAAGACCTGATCCGCGGGAATGCGGAAGAAGCCCAGGATCTGGGGGGCGTGCAGGGTCATGGTGAGGACGCGATCGGCCCCGGCGGTCTGCAGCAGATCCGCCACCAGCCGAGCCGTGATCGAAATGCGCGCTTCGTCCTTCTTGTCGGAGCGGGCATATGGGAAATAGGGCAGCACGGCGGTGATGCGGGCAGCGCTGGCGAACTTCAGCGCGTCAATGAGGATCAGCATCTCCAGCAGGTTGTCGCTCACCGGCGGGCAACTGCTTTGGATCACGAAGACGTCGGCCTCGCGAACATTCTCGTCGATCTTCACCTTGATGTTTTCGTTGGAAAAGCGAGTGAATTTCACCTTCCCCAGGGGCATGCCGATATGGGCGGCGATGCCGCTGGCGAGGCCCTGGTGGCTCGTCCCCGAAAAGACCTTCATCTCTCCAATCATGAATCCCCCGCCGCCCTGGTTGATTCAGCCAGTGTAGCGTGGCCCGCCGGGATTCAGCGCCTTAGGGGCCGTTCCGGAATAACCTTTACTTCGATCACAATTCTGATTCGGCCCCTTATGCCGGCCTGCGGGAGCGAAGGGGAAGGTTGTTGTGTTAAGACGGCTTGGCCCCTCAATGGCTGTTTCATTCACGAAAAGGCCCGTCTCGCGGCGGGCCTTTTCATAAAATCTGGATGCTTAGTTTGCGGTGAGAGTACCAGCGCTGATGGTGATGGGCGTGGGCGCGGCGCTGCCATTGCTCAACACCGCCTTCCCTGAGATCGCGCTCAAATTCACGGTGGTCCCCACTGGAATGTTCGCCTTCAGGTCCAGGGCCACGGAGGCAAGGATGCTGGTGGCGCTAAGGGTGACGGCGGCTTTCGTGGTGCCCTTCTGGAAATAGCCCACCTGGAGTTGATCACCGCTGCCGACGGTCTTGGCCACGGCCATCTGCGGCGCGCTGCCCAAATCGAAGAGGCCGTTGTGGGCCAAGATCGTGTCGCTGCCCGCGGGCTTGGTCCAAGTCACTTTGGTGGAATCGGCGCTCAAGTAAAAGCCGACTCCCGTGGTGGCGGTGCCCGCTGGGCCTAGGAGGTTCAGTACCAAGTGGGTCGAACTCGACAGGCTGGCGTCCTTCACCAACGTGTAGGTGCCAGCGCTGGGGTTGGTGTAGTCCAGGCGGTCGGCGATGGTCTTGCTCGGCGTGGGCGTAGTGCCTCCGCCCCCTCCGCCCCCGCTGCAGGCAGCGAGGCCAGCCAGGACAAGCGTGGAGAGCGTCAATTTGATTCGCATAGTCGTAGTCATGGCGAACTCCCTCAGAAAACGGATAGGAAGATGGTGAGATCAGCGTCGTCCACACCGTTGATGCCGTTTAGGTCGGCGGCAGTGTTGCTGGTGCCATAGGCCGCGGCCATCAGGGCCAAGTCCAGCACATCGACGCTTCCGTCACCGTTCTGGTCCCGGGTTCTCAGATTAATGGTGATAGTACGGGTCTTGGTACCGTCCGCCGAGGCGGAGGCCGTGATGGGAACGATCGCTGAAATTGCGGGAGCGAGGGTGGCGGGAGCTGTGAAGGTCACCGAGGTGCCCGTGTTGGCGCTCAGGGTGCCGAGGGTAGAGCCCACCCAATTGATGGTGCCCACATTGACGGTGCCATTCAGCACCACCGTGCCACCGGTAAGGATCGTGGCCGTGGTGGGATTGACACTGAGGGTGACTGGCAGCACCGTGATGGTGGCTTGCCCTGACTTGGTGTTGTCCGCAGTGCTCGTGGCGACGACGTGGTAGACGCCAGCAATGGCCGGGGCTGTGTAGATGCCGGAGGCCCCGCCGATGCTGCCGCCGCCTGCTTCCAGAACACTCCACGTGACGCCAGCGGGGCCGTTGGTCACGGTGGCGGTGAAGGGCTGGGAGCCCAGGGGGCCGAGGGTGACGGCCGAAGGCGTCACCGCCACCGTGAGCACAGCGCCGGACTGGACCGTGACCGTGGCGGTGTCGAACTTGGTGGGATCCACGAAGCTAGCGGCTTGCACATGGTAGGTGCCCGGCGTGGCAGGGGCGGTGTAGAGACCCGTGCCATCCACGGAGCCCCCGGACACGCCTTCGGTCACGGACCAAGTAAGCGCTTGGCCGAAGCCCGCCGTCACCGTCGCGGTGAACTGCTGGGTGGTGCTGGTCTGAAGGGTCTGAGCATTGGGGCTCACGATGACCACGAGGGGCAGCACGTGGACCAGGGCCGTGGCGGTCTTGGTGGGATCGGCTTGGGCCGTGGCCTTGACGTGGTAATCACCCGGCGTGGCGGGCGCCGTGTAGACGCCGCCGGTGGTGATCGTGCCGCCCGCGGCGCCTTCCACCACGCTATAAAGGCTCTGCCCCATGGAGACGGTGCCGGTAAAAGTGGCGCTACCGTTGGGTTGCACGTAGGCCGTCGTGGGAGATATGGAGATGGTGATGGGATTCTGGATGGTCACCGTCGCGTCGGCGAATTTGGTGTTGTCGGCAACACTGGTGGCGCGGACCACGGCGAGGCCGGGGGCGCCGGGGGCTGTGTAGAGGCCCGAGGCGTTGACGCTGCCGCCGCCGGACTGGACGGTCCAGGTCACGGCGGTGTTCGCCGAGTTGGCCACGGTCGCCGTGAACTGCTTGGTGGCGTTGGTGTCCACCGTGGCGGTGGTGGGCGAAATGCTCACGCTCACCGGTAGGACCACGATCGTCACCGCCGCATCCGCGAACTTGGTGACGTCGGCCACGCTGGTGGCGCGCACCACCGCGCTGCCGGTGGCGCCGGGGGCCGTGTAGAGTCCCGAGGCATTGACCGATCCGCCGCCACTGAAGACCGACCAGGTGACTGCGGTATTGGTGGAGCCCGCCACGGTGGCGGTGAACTGCTGGGTGAGTCCCACGGGGACATTCACCGGAGTGGGTGTGACGCTGATGGTGAGCACAGGCACGGTCACCGTCGCGGTGCCGGTGCGCGTGGGCGCGGCCACGCTGGTGGCGGTGACGGTCACGCTCTGCTGGGTGGCGGGAGGCGTCGCGGGCGCGGTGTAGAGGCCGCTGCCAGCGTTGATGCTGCCCACCCCGGTGATGCTCCAGGTCACGGCCGTGTTGGTGATGGGCGTGACGGTGGCGGTGAAGGCCTGGGTGGCGCCTGACACCACCGTGGGGGCCGCGGGAGCGACCACCACATTGACGGAGGTCGGGTCCACCACCGTGACGTTCTGGGTGGCGTTGGTCGTTCCATCCTGCACGGCGGTGGCTGTGATCGTGAAGGTGTTAGCCGTGACGCCGGCCGTGAACACCGTCGGAGAGCCGGAGGCCGTGCTGGTGGGCAGGAAGATTCCGCCCCCCGCGCCGACTGTCCAGTTCACATTGGGGTTGGTGAAGTTTGCCAAGGTCGCCGTGTAGCTCTGGGTGGCTCCTTTCACCAGTGTCACGGGCGAAGCGGGGCTCGTGATGCTGGCGGTGATGCCGACGGCATTGGTCAGTTGAAAAACACCCCGGCCGTAGAAAGCCGCCCGCAGGAAAGAGCTGTCCGGCGCCACATAGAGATCCGAGGCGTAGCCCTGGGGCTGGCCCGTGCCGAAGGCGGCCCAGCTGGTACCGCCGTTGGTGGTGCGATAGACGCCGAGCCAGGTGGCCGCATACACCGTGTTACCGGTGGCATCGCCCGGATCCACCGCCAATTTGACGACGGGCACGGCCGGTAGGCCCGTGCTGGCCGCCGTCCACGCGGCGCCGCCGTTGATGGACTTCACCACGTGGGGAGCCGCTGGGGCTGCAGTATCCACGGAGCAAAGGTACAGGATGTTGTTATCCGCCCAAGCGATGTTGGAGTTGAACCCCGGCCAAGAGCCGACGCCCAAGGCAGAGATGGTGCGCTCGGTCCAGGCGGGCGTGGCGTTCGTGGCATTGGTGGAGATCAGCACCACGCCACCGTTTCCAGCGGCCGCGATGTGGTCCAGGTCCACCGGACTGACACCGATTCCGTGGCTCTCGGCGCGGACATAACGTCCTGCGCTGATGCCGTTGGAACCGGGGGTTCCAATGGCGGTCCAGCTGGTACCCGTGGGGGCCGTGGAGAAAATCTTTCCGGAGTTGGTGCCCGTGCCACTGTTTCCGTAGGTGTAGAAATTGTTTCCGGGGTGCGCGCTTCCAGTGTCGGAGGGGGCTGGCGCGCCAATGATGGGCGTCACGAAGTAGTAGCTGGCGCTGTTCGTCGGGGTCAGGCCAGTGGTGAAGGTGCTCCACTTGCTCTGATCGTCCGGCGGATTGGCCGTGCAGCGGGCGATGGCATTGTAAACGTAGGAGCCCAGAGTCCAGGCGTTGTTGGCCTGGCTCCAGCCCACGCCAAAGCCGTCGCCACCCTTGGTCTGATCGTAGACATTGGTGACGGTGGGGGTAGTGGGCGGCGTGTTTCTTACACGGGTACCATTGTCCTGGAGGCCGACGATCACCGAGTTCGGGTTCGCGCCGCCATTGAAGCCGCAGGCCATGGCATAGATCAGATGGGTTTGAAGGCCCTTGTTTTTGGTGTCATCAAAGATGGTCCCGCCGTCTCCGGAAATGAAGATGCCGCCGTCCGAGCCGAACATGATCCGATTGGGGCTGCCGATGTAGAAGGCCGCCGTCTGGAAATCAGCGTGGGCGTAGGGGAGACCGAACTGGCCCAGCCAGTTGGTTTTGACCGTCCAGGTCGCGCCCCCGTCCGTGGACTTCCCGGTGCTGAGGTTGCCACCCACGTAAACCGTGTTGCGGGAGGCCACCGTGGGATCCACCAGCAGCATGTGGTTGTAGAAGGACTGGCCGTGCATGTAGTCGTTGTTGCCTTGGTCGCTGTTGGGATTGGTGGGCGTGGTGCTGCTGTTGGTGCTAGTGGCCGCCCAGGTGGCGCCGCCATCCGCCGAGCGATACAGATCCTTCTGAGCTCCGGCACTCGTGGTCGTGGCGAAAGCATAGACCACCGCGTCCCCCGCCAACCCGACGCCCAGGGTCGTCCGGCCGATACCGCCGCCGGGAGTTGAAACGCCGGTGCTACTGCTCCAGGTGGCGCCGCCGTCGGTGCTCAAGAAGAAGGTCGTGGTGCCAGCCACATCCACCGAGGCCAGCCAGCCTGCGCTCGTCTTCACGATGGACCAGACCTGCCCGGTGCTGAGGGTGGCCACCGAACCATAGGAGGTGCCGCCGTTGGTGGAGCGGAAGAGGCCCGCGTTGGTGCCCACCAGCACCATCTCGCTGGCGCCACTGAAGTCCACCTTCAAGTCGCAGATCTTGGAGACACCCGGCAGGACGACCTTCGTCCCCGCGGGGAAGGTGGAACCCCCATCGCTCGTCTTGGCCACGATGCCACCCACGCCGCCATCGAAGGGATCGCCGAACCCCACGAAGACGACTTGTGAGTTCAGGGTGCCGCTGGCGCCGCCGAAGGCCGCCGCGCCGCCGGAGGTGCTACCGATGCTATCGGTCAAAGCGGTCCAGGTCGGGGGAGTGGCGAGGAAATTCGTGGTTTTCCAGAGTCCGCCGCCCGAAGTCAGGAAGTAGACCTTATTGGCATCGCCGGGGTCCGGAAGGATGGTGCGCGCGCGGCCGGAATCAACATTGAAGTAGGTGAGGCCGTTCTGTTCCTTGCTGGCGTCCGTCGGGCCGATGGCGGTCCAGGTGGAACCGTTGACCGCCGCGGGGAGCAATGGAGCTCCGATGTCCCCCAGGAAAAGGCCCGGATACTTGGCGCGTTCGATCTCCCCTTCGGTGATGAGCCGCTGCTTGAATTCCGTGGTGAATTCGCCGCCCATGTGCTGCCGCCACCAATCAATGCGGCCCGCGGCGTCATCCTGGCGCTCACCGGTCTCCTTTTCCTTCTCCACCAATTTGGGATCCAGCAGGAAACTGCGATAGCTGCTGCGCTGCTCCTTTTCTTTCTCCTTCTCCTGGGGCCGGGCGTTCATGGACGCAGCCAGGAGAATGGAAAACGCGGTAAGGGCGGCCGGGCGCAGGAAGGACTTCATATGCAACTCCCATCATCGAGAATCCGTGGATCACACAAGTTGATTGCACAGTTCTGTTCGCAAGTATAAGGACAGACCCGCAGGAAATATCCCTGACAGTTTCTTAACGTACCCTGACAGGGAGTCGGTCGATTTCATGCAAGTTCTGCCCCAAGCGTCCCCCCGCCACCCTGAACGGGAATCTCGCATTGACGGCCATCTCCAAGGCTTCTAGGCTTAAAGGTTTAGGTGCCTTAGGACTTCCGTGATCGCACTCCGCCCCGACAATCCCCTGATCGTCCAGAGCGATCGGACGCTGCTTTTAGAAGTTGCCCATCCTGCCTTCGAGCAGGTGCGGGATGAACTGGCCCGATTTGCGGAACTGGTGAAGAGCCCGGAACACATCCATACCTACCGCATCACGCCCTTGTCACTGTGGAACGCCTCGGCCTCGGGCATCAGTTGCGAGGTCATGCTGGAGACGCTGAATACTTGGTCGAAATATCCAGTGCCCCAGAACTTATTGCAGGAAATCCAGGATCACGGCACCCGCTACGGAAAATTAAAACTAGTGAAGAAGGGCGATCGCCTGGCGCTAGAGATGGACGACCGGGGGCTCTTTTGGGAAATCGAAAACCAAAAATCTCTGCAAGGGATGCTGGCGGAGCCTTACCCCGATGAGACCGGGATTTTTCTCCATGAAGGCATGCGCGGCGAAGTGAAGTTGCAACTCATCCGCTTGGGCCATCCCGTGCAAGATATGGCGGGTTACAAGCCCGGCGATCCGCTGCCCTTTGAGCTGGCCAAGACTCTGAAGCAGAACGGCAAGCCCTTCGATTTGCGCCAATACCAACAAGCCGCCATGGATGTTTTCCACGCGGGCGGCGGGCCTGAAGGCGGCGCGGGGGTGCTGGTGCTGCCCTGCGGCGCGGGCAAGACCGTCATCGGCATCGGCTGCATGTCCAAATTGCAAACCCACACGCTGGTGCTCACCACCAACGGTACCGCCGTGAAGCAGTGGAAACAGGAACTGCTGGACAAGACTACGCTCACGGAAAACGAGGTCGGCCTCTACACGGGGGACACCAAAGAGATCAAACCCGTCACCATCGCCACCTACCAGATCCTCACCTATCGCCGCAGCAAGGAATCCCCTTTCGAACACTTCAAACTTTTCGAGGCGGCGAACTGGGGCCTGGTGATCTACGACGAGGTGCACATGCTCCCGGCGCCGGTGTTTCGGGCCGTCGCGGAATTGCAGGCCAAGCGGCGCCTGGGGCTCACGGCCACGCTGGTGCGCGAAGATGGCAAAGAAGAGGATGTCTTTTCGCTCATCGGCCCCAAGCGCGTAGACGTGCCTTGGAAGATGCTCGAAAAGGATGGCTTCATCGCCACGGCGCACTGCCTGGAAATCCGCATCCCGCTGCTCACGGATGAGCGGATGGAGTACGCCATCGCCGACCAGCGCCAGCGCTTCCGCATCGCCAGCGAGAGCAGCCTCAAGTTCACCGTGGTGGATGAGTTGCTGAAAGGTCATCCCACCGAATCCGTGCTCATCATCGGCCAATATCTGGAGCAGCTCCGCATCCTTGGCGAGCGCCTAAAATCGCCCGTCCTCACGGGCCAGACGCCGGAAAAAGAGCGAGAAGAATTGTTCCGGAAATTCCGCAATGGCGAGCTGCGGGTCCTCATCGTCAGCAAGGTGGCCAACTTCGCCATCGATCTGCCCGATGCCTCCGTGGCCATTCAGATCAGCGGCACCTTCGGATCCAGGCAGGAAGAAGCCCAGCGCTTGGGTCGCATCCTCCGCCCCAAAGGGGATCGCAATATCAGCTACTTTTATTCGCTGATCTCCAAGGACACCACCGAGCAGGAATTCGCGCGAAACCGCCAGCTCTTTCTCACCGAACAGGGCTACCGCTACATGATCGAAAGCCGCACCTTTGACTCCACCGGCCACTTGAGCGAGCCGATGGTGTGGCGGCAACTGCTGGAGCAGACCGCAGGCTAGTAAGCGTGGAAAAAGATAAACCGCAGCGCCACCAAAATGAGCGCCGCCCATATGCCCGCCGCGACATCGTCGAGCACGATCCCAAGACCGCCGTGGAGATCCTGAAGCCGCTTGCAGGGCCACGGTTTCCAAATATCGAAAAGACGGAAGAGGGCGAAGGGAACGAGCAGGACCAGTGCGTTAGCAATGATCGTCATCCATCGCGAACCATCGCCGGACAGGGGCCAGAAAGCCAGTTGGTCCCGCAGAAACCACAGCGATATCCCCATGCCGATCCATTCATCCGCGACGATGAAACCTGGATCAATGGACGCGCCTTCGGCTTCCACTTTTCCTGAAGCAATGACCGCCAGCAAGCCGTATCCCAGCAGCGCGAGGCCGATGGGCAATTCCCAAAGGAGAAATCGCAACGACCATGGAGACTGCGTAACGCCGCCCCCAAATCGGCAAAGGTGGAACACCAATAACCAAAATGGGATCGCCGCCAAACTCCCCCACGTTCCCGGCGCGGGCTTCAACAAACCGCTGCCGAAGCCCGTCGCCACCCACCAGGCCCAGCGGGGTGCCTTGTAGCCTGGAGCCTCCATGCCGGAAGCCGGGTCAGACATGGCGCAGGGCCTCCACGATACGGAGCTTGGCGGCTTTGAGCCCCGGGAAGAGCGCGCTGAATTGCAGCGTGAGCTGCAGACCGATAAACACGCCCAGGTAAACCACTGGGACGAAATGGATGTTCAGTTCGTAGCCATGGCTGGTGCCTGGCGGCGCGGGCATCTGCCAATGCAGCGCGTTCACCCCGGCGCGAAAAATCAGGGTGAGCACGAGGCCGGAGATGCTGCCTCCGAGGCCGAGCATCGCACCCTCCCATTGCAGCAGCGCGGTGAGTTGGGGGGCCTGCAAGCCCATGGCCCGCAGCGTGCCGAATTCCCGCACGCGCTCCATCACCGACATCAGCAAGGTGTTGGCCGTCGCCAGCAACACCACCAGGAAAAGCACCAGCCCCATGAATCCGAAGATGGCCAGATAGAGCAGCTTCACCTGCTTATAGAAGCTCGCCAATTCGTACCAGGGAAGGGCCTGCACAGCCTGGCCCGCCAGCGCTCGAATGCGCGGTAATTCCTTGGCGGTATCCTCGGGATGCTTTAGGGCAATGGAAAGCCGAGACCGCGCTGTTCCTGCATCTACAAGCGCGGAAGCCGTGTCCAGGCTCACCGTGAGCACGCGTTCGTTGAGCTCCCTCAGGCCCATGTCCTGAAGGCCCACTACATCAACATCCAATGCGTTGAGTCCCCCATCTTTGTTGGTGGACATGAGGGTAAGCGAACTCCCGACCGAAGCCCCCAGACTCTTCGCGAGGCCCACGCCAAGGATCACATCCCGGCTCCCCTCTTGATTCGAGATCCACCGTGACCCCGCTCCACCATTGGCTTTAGATCCATCCTTCAGACTGTCCATCACCGCCATGAATTTGGGTTCCCGGACCGGGTCCACGCCGGTTCCGAGAAAAGCCACGCTCTTGGGACCGTTGCTGAGGAGCCCCATGAACTGGATGCGGGGCAGCACCTCGACTACCGCCGGATCGCTGCGAAGCCTCATGGCCAGGGCCTCTCCATCGGGAATGGCGAATTCCAAACTTTGCCCCTCATCGCCTTCCAGGGCCTGGGGATGCAATAGCTGGATATGGCCGATGCCACCGCGAATGGCGGCCTGGCTCAGGCCGTCGAAGGTCTGAGCCATGAAGCCCCCCGCGAGGCTCAAGGCCATGAATCCCGCGATGACCACGAGCAGCGTCAGCGCCGTGCGGCGGCGGTTCCGCAGCACGTTTCGAAGGGCGAGGCGGGCGAGGATCATCGGGTGGTCCTCGGTTCATAAAAGCTGGACACAGAGGGCACAGAAGAAAAAGGAAGACACAGAAAAAAACAAACTTGATTATCGGCCTGCCTCCGCCAAATCCATCGCGCCGTCAAACTGCTGGAACGCGGAGATCGCCGAGAAAAGCGCGGAGAGAGTCGTGCAATGCGACGCGGGGATCGCCCGCGAACGCGGGCACAGGCGCGCCGCGCCTGAGG
>JANXXC010000229.1 GCA_025350765.1 Holophagaceae bacterium
CCTTGCTGCGAAGCAGCCTGGACCGGGTGGTGGAGCTGGTGAAGGAGGGCATGGCCTTTTCCGAAGCGCTGGAGCAGACGGGCACTTTCCCGGCGGTGTACCGCGCCAACGTAGTGGCCGGGGAACGAAGCGGCACCCTGACCGAAGTGATCTCCCGCTGGCTCTCCTTTCAGAAATTCGCGCAAGTGAGCCGCCGCCGTATCTCGGAAGCCCTGATTTACCCGGCCTTCCTGGTGGTGGTGCTCATCGCGAGCCTCGCCATATTATTCAACGTGGTGCTTCCGAAATTCAGCGAGATCTTCACCGGTGGAGGCATCGAGATGCCCGCCGCGACCCGGATACTTCTACAAATCGGTAATTTTCTGCACTCGACGATCTGGCTTCAATGCATTCTGCTGGCGGCTTTCTTGATCTTTGCTCGATGGACCGTGACCACGGAAGCGGGGCGGCGGCTCAATGAGCGCATCCTGCTGACCATCCCGCGATTGGGCACGCTCTATCGCATGTACCACTCCTCGGTGTTCTCCAGGACCCTTGGGGTGCTCATCGCCGGAGGGATGCCCGTGCTGCAATCCGTTGAAGTGATCCAGCGCACCACCGCCTCCGAGCGCATGAAGCTGCGGCTCAACATCGTGGCCGAGCAGGTGCGCGCCGGGTCCAGCCTGCATCTCGCCTTGGATCAGGCGAAGCTTCTGGATCCCCTCGCGGTGGAAATGTGCCGCGTGGGCGAAAGTGCTTCTGCCCTTCCGGAAATGCTCAACCACGTCGCCGATTTCTTCGATCAGGAAGTGGAGAAGGCCACCACCGCCGTGACCAGCCTCATCGGCCCCATCCTTATCCTGTTCATGGGCGTGACGGTGCTGGGCCTGCTGCTCGCGGTCTACGTCCCGCTCTTTGAAGCGGGCAACGCGGTGCGGTGAAAGGAGTTGAGCGTCTAGAGTTGAGAGTTGAGAGTCGAGTTAGCTGCGCCTCTGGCGCGCCATGAGAGAAGCCGCGCCCTCAACTCTCAACTCTTGACTCTCGCCCTCAACTCAACGGTACTTCTTCCTCAGCCACTTGTTGGGGTCTTCGGGCTTGGTCTGGTAGCGGATCTCGAAGCCCAGGCGGGGGCCGTCCAATGTTTCGCCCACCGTGCCCACCGCGTCCCCTTGGCGCAGGGTCTGACCCTTGATGACGGCGGTGCCTTGCAGATGCGTGTAGAGCGTGAACCAGCCTCCCCCGTGATCGAGGATGACGATAGGGCCGTAGCTCTGGTAGGGCTCCGCGAGGATCACCTTGCCATCCGCCACGGCGGAGACCCGCGCGCCGATAAAGGCCTCGATGAGCAGGCCGCTCTGAAAGGTCCGGGTGTGGAAGCGCGGATGAAGATGCTCCCCGAAGCCTTGGGCTAGGGAGCCGTCCACGGGTTCGGGCAGTTCACCCCGCAAGCCCGCGAAACTCACCGGGGCTTCAAACGTGTCGCTCTTCGATTTGCCGAGGAGGTTGCCGAGCATGCGTTCGAGCTGGATGGATTCCTCCGCTAATTCGGCCTGCACCTGTTTCTGGGCCTGCTCATCCTGCTGCAGTCCGCCGAGAAAGACCTGGAGCTTGTCTTCGTTGAGTTTCAGCGCGGATTGGAATTGCCCGGCATCCTGCTCCTCGGTGGCAAGGCGCGAGAGCACGGACTTCAGTTCGTTCTCACGCTGGGCGAGATCCCCTTGAAGCCGCTGGATCTGACCGATGCGCTTGCGATCCTGGAGGCGCCACCAGGCCAAGTACCGGGTCTGGGCAAGGTAGGCGCCGAAGCCCGATGGATTGGGCAGGAAGGCCAGCTCACCCAGTTCCCCCTGGGCCTGGATCAAGCGCACCTGCTTGCGGAGATCCTTCCGCAACCGCTCAATCTCCACGTGGATCTTGGCCTGGTCCGCGGTGATCTGCCGCACCTCCATCTGGGCCTGATCCTGTTTCAATCGAGCCCCTTCCAACTGGGTCTGTACCCGGTCCCTTTGCAGTGAGATCCCTTGCAGCTCCACCATCACGCCCTTGCGGCGCTTCTTGAGTGCCTCGACCTGCTGGTCCACCTGGGCTAGGCGCGCTTGCAAGGCCGCCAGACGCTGTTTGAGCTGGGCGGATTCAGGGGATCCCGGAGGCGCCTGCGCCGTGGCCTGGACGCTGAGGACGCCGAGGACCAGCAGAAGGGCCGCCGCAGGACGCTTCAAGCCCGTTTGCCTTTGGCGGAAGGAAGGGCGCAGAGCAAGGCCGCGAGCACCAAGGGCCCGCCGATGGACAGGGGCAAGGCAGATAGCGCGAAGGGGTCGCTGGGAATCTGCCCCGAAGGGAGCAGGTGGACGAGGGCGTTGATGGCCTTCACCGCCCCGGCGCTGAAGCCGATCTGCTCGCCGAAATCCACCACGTAGACGAGCTTGGATCCGATCTCTTTTAAGAGAAAAGCCAGGAGCACCGCGAGCCCCGCATTGCTCTGCACGATGCGCATGAGAATGGCGGACCAGAGCAGCAGTTGCAGGCCCAGTAGGAGGCCCAGGAGATCCGCTTGGAGGAGCTCGGCAGGAAAGGGCGTGCCGAGCAGTTTCCAGGCCGCCGCCCAGAGTGGGATGAGGGCCACCTGGCTCAGGAAGAGCCCATGGCTGAAGGCCAATCCGGTGACCAGGAAAAGTCCTTTCAACCGTTCCCCAAAAGTCGAGGCGCCGAGGGCCCCCGCCAGGCCCATGAACCCGCCCATGAGGATCACGAAGGGCACCACCCAATACACGAGCACGCCCAGATTGGAGGTGGTGTAGGTGTTTACGGTTTCATCGCCCTTGGGCCAAACTCCGCCGAACAACAGAACATTATTGCCATCGGACCGGATACCCGCCAGCACCAGGCCCGTGAGCAGCAGGAACACGCAGGCCCAGACGATGCGCAATCGAGAACTACCAAAGCGATCCATGAACACTCCATTAGATTCCGTTATCTTAGCTTGGCTTCATTTGGGAACCTGCCCCCGCTATCGTGGAGGTTCCGCCCAGGAGTCACCATGAACCCCGAACTATTGACCCGCGAAGCCCTTCAAGCTTTCGCCGCCGATCACCGCGAAGCCTTTGAGGCGGAATTGCGCTTGCTCGTAGAGATCCCCTCGGTCAGCGCTGATCCCGCCCGGGTGGGGGACGTGCGGCGATGCGCCGAAGCGGCCAAAAACCTTTTTGAGCGGCACGGTGGCCAGGCCGAGATTCTGGAAACCGAGGGCAATCCCTTCATTCACGGGTGGCTGGGGGATGACCCCGCCTTTTCGACCATCACCGTCTACAACCACATGGACGTGCAGCCGGCCAATGAGCCTGAATGGACCGCGGAGCCCTTCACTTTTGTGGTGGAGGGCGACACCTATCGCGGCCGGGGCAGCACCGATGACAAGGGCCCAGCGGTGACGGCCTTCTTCGGGGCTCTGGCCGCGAAAAAGGCTGGCGTACCCGTGAACATCCACTTCCTCTGGGAGTTGGAAGAAGAGATCGGCTCTCCGAATTTCGAAAGCGGCCTCCTCAAGCACAAGGATCGTTTCAAGACCGACGCCATCGTGGTGAGTGACACGGTTTGGATCACTCGGGGGAAACCGAGCACTCCGGCTGGATTGCGTGGCCTCAAGGGTTTCCGGCTGACGCTGGAAACGGCGGATCACGATCTGCACAGCGGCGTGGTGGGCGGCGCGGCCCGCAATCCCCTTTCCGAACTCATCGAGCTGGTAAGCAAGATGATGGATGGCGACACCGGCAAGGTGAAGGTCCCTGGGTTCTACAAAGAGGTCGTCAAACCCAGCAAGCAAGAGTTGGCGGGCTGGGCGACTTCGGGCTTCACCACCGAGACTTTCATGAGCGACCACATGCTCAAGGGCCTGCGCACCAAGGATCCCATCGGCATACTCAAGCGCGTATGGGGGCGGCCGACCATGGAAGTCCACGGCGTCGTGGGCGGCTACACGGGCCCTGGCATCAAGAGCGCCGTGCCGCCCCGCGCCGAGATTAAATTGAGCTGCCGCCTCGTGCCCGACATGGATGAACACAAAACCATGGCGCGCATTCGAAAATTCGTAAAGAAGCACAACCCCGATGTGGAAGTCCACGAAGAGCATGGCCTGGCGCCCTTCAAGGGCCACGTGACGGGACCCTACGCCGAAGCCATCCGAGAGGCCTACCAGTTCGCCTTTGGCGCGACCTGTACCTTCACCCGAGAAGGCGGCTCCATCGGCGCGGTAAAGACCATGGAAGATGTCCTGGGCTGCGAGGTCTACTTCCTGGGCCTCAGCCTGCCCAGCCACGGCTACCACGCCCCCAACGAAAACTACGATTGGGAGCAGGCCGGCGGTGGCATGGCTGCCTTCGCGCACTATTTCCAGACCGTGAGTGGGATAACCAAATAACCGGTTCATTTTTGAGGGCGAAGGAACTCATCCGGATCAGCGTTTCCCCCGAGCGGTTCCACCCCGGGGAAACGCTTGATCAGCGGACCCCTGAACTTCGAGGCTTAAGGCTGATAGGCTCCCTGAATGCCTGCCCTCGAACTCATCAACCTCACTAAACATTTCGGTGAAAAGATCGCCGTGGACGATCTTTCCATCTCGCTGCAACCGGGTACTTTTTTGGGGCTGCTGGGGCGCAACGGCGCGGGGAAAAGCACCACGCTGAAGATGGTCACCGGGCTGTTGAAACCCACGTCCGGCAGCATCCGTGTGTTGGGCATCGACATCGACGCAGATCCCATCTCCGTGAAAAAGCAGATCGGCGTGATGCCCGAGGACATGGCCTTGCTGGAATACCTCACAGGCCCTCAGTATCTGCGCTTCGTCGGCCGGATGTACGGCTTGGATGAAGCCACCATCGATGCGCGGCGCGAAGAGCTTTTCGGCAAGCTGGACCTCGCGCCTGCGCCGAAATCGCTGGTGGCGGATTACAGCTTTGGCATGAAGAAAAAAATCGCGCTCTGCGCCGCGCTCATTCATGGGCCGCGCATCCTCTTCCTCGACGAGCCCTTCGAGGGCATTGATGCCGTCACCAGCCGCACCATCAAGGACATCCTGCTGACGCTGCAGCAGCGGGGCGTGACGTTGATCCTGACGACCCATATCCTGGACGTGGTGGAGCGGCTCTGCCCCCTCATCGCGATCCTTGACGAAGGCCGCCTCAAGGGTTTCGGGACCCTCGATGAATTGCGGGGCCGCGCCAATGGCGAGAGCCTGGAAAACTTATTCGTGGAGTTAGTAGGCGGCGCGCAGACCGGGGAATTATCGTGGCTGTGAGTCACCTATCTCCCTTTCGCGCGGTCCTAGCTGCTCATGCCCAGGCCACCTGGAACCGCACCGCCAAAGAGATGGGAAAGTCCGGGCGCTGGGTTCTGGTCCTGGGGCTTGGGGCCCTCATCCTATTGGCGGTGCTGCCCCTCGCAGGGGTTTGCGTGGCCGGTGGATTTGCCCTCGGCCGGAGCTTCAATCATTGGAGCGCGCCCTTGATCCTGGGGAGTGTACTGGCCTTTGGCGCCGCGCTGGTGGGTGTCATCAGCGGGATTCTCGGCGGCACCAAGGCGCTTCAGTGGGAGAGCTACCGCATCTACCCCCTGCCGCTGCGCCAGATTTTCGCCGCCGAATTGGTGGCGGGGGTCGGCGACCCAATGCCGGCATTGGCGGGGTTCGGCGCCTTGTGCGTGAGTCTTGGACTCTCCGCGGCCCATCCCACTCTGTTGCCCTTAGCGCTGCTGCTCTGGCTCCAGGCGGTGCTCTGGATGTTGCTCATCCAGCACCTGGTGGGCAGCCTGGCCGCCGCTTTGATGAAGCGACTGAAGCTCGCCCTGGTGCTCTTCGGAATGGTGTTTTGGATGCTGTCGGTGATGACTTCCATGTTGCCGCGACACCTGCCCCAAGGAGGCCAGCAGCTCCAGACGACCTTCACTAGCGCGCGACTCGCCCAGATCAAGCAGGTTGGTAGGTCGACGGTGGCCCTGCTTGAGGTTCTGCCCAGCACCCACGCCGCGAGGGGTCTCGCGGATGCCCTTCAGGGGGCCTGGGGCTCCGCGCTGCTCCATCAGCTCGCGCCTTTGGCGATGCTGATGCTGGCGCTGGTGCTGGTAGCCCGGCAGATGGAGCGCGAAGCGGATCCCCAGAGCATGGAAGTGCAAAATTCCTCGAAGGCCGCGGAAAAACTCTGGACCTTCGGCAGCCCCGCCGCGGGCATCGCGCGGCTGCACTGGAAGACCCTCATGGGCAGCCAGCTTGGGCGCTTTGGCCTGCTGATGCCGGTGATGACCATCGTGCTGTTGAAGGGCCCTTTCGCTCACATGGGCACCCACATGGGAGGGCAGGGATTGTGGGCCCTGCCCGGCGCTTTCGGGTACCTCGCTCTGGCGGGGAACCAGATGCAATACAACCAGTTCGGGCTGGATGGCCACGGCGTGAAATCCCTCCTGCTCCTGCCCATCCGTTCCCGCGACATCCTGCTGGGGAAGCTCGGCGGCATGGCCATGTATCAGGGCCTTCAAGTGGGCTTGTTGATTTTGCTCTTTGCCTTGTTCCTGCGTCCCGCGCCCCTGGAGCTCCTGGCGGCCATCTGCCTCGCGGGCTGTTTCTTTTTCGTGCAGATGGGTCTGGGCCATTGGACCTCCTGTTGGTTGCCCAGAACCATGCCCCGGTCCAGCCTGAAAAGCGGGTCCATGCCCGTGCCCGTGGTGCTCATCGGCATCGGGACCGGCGTTCTGAATTTTCTGCTCTTCGGGGGCACCTTCCTGCTCTGCACCTGGAAGGCGCCGGCCTTGCTGCTGCCTGTGATGGCCGCGCTGATGGGCCTGTGCGCCTTGGTCTACCGACACTTGCTGCCGGTCTTGGAAACCTACTTCGATCAGCGCCGGGAAAAACTTTTGGAAGCTCTGGGTTAGTGAGTGGCCCATGGCTTGG
Organism: Holophagaceae bacterium; assembly: GCA_025350765.1. GTDB lineage: Bacteria > Acidobacteriota > Holophagae > Holophagales > Holophagaceae > JANXPB01. Next base: position 6,914 of record JANXXC010000229.1, read on the forward strand.
CAGACGTGCTGATAATGGTGCTCGACCCGGAGAACCAATGAACACACCCTCGATGACCCTTCTTCTGATGGTGGGAATGGCTTCCGCCGCCTCCGCGCACCAAGCCAACCCAGCGACTCCAGCGACCCCCGCAGCGCAGGTAGCCCCTGCGCCGCCCCGCATGGCCCTCAGCCCCCGTGGTACCGCCGCGACTCAAGTATCGGGGAAATGGGTCGAGGAGAAACCCGGCGCGGAGCCAAAGTATCGCGACGGCAAGTGGATCACCGTGGACTACGGTCGCCCCATCCTGCGGGGACGAAATCATGTGTTCGGAAGCGGTGCGGAGTACGGCAAGAAGGTCAATGGCGGTTCCCCGGTCTGGCGCGCGGGCGCTAACGCGACGAGCCGCTTCACTACGGAGGTGCCGTTGGTCATCGCGGGCAAGACCCTGCCCGCCGGCGAGTACAGCCTCTTCATCGACTTAAAGGAGGGCGCCTGGACGCTGATCCTTTCGACTCAAGCCGCCATGCAGAAATACGACCCGAAGGACAAGTCGGCGACGTGGGGCTCCGATAATTACGACGCGAAGTTTGACGTGCTGCGGGCGCCCATGAGGCTCACGACGGGAGCTGCCTCTGTCGACCAGCTGACCGTCGGCTTCATCAACATGACCCAAGCGGGTGGCACCATGGCGCTCTGGTGGGACAAGGTTCAGGCGGCGGTGGATTTTAAGGTGGGTCAATAGCGTCGAGCGCTGGACCGGTGCAACGAATGGCCTGCGGGCACGTTCATTGACAATGAAGAAGATGGGCGATTCCACGACCTGAATCTGGATGGCTGAATGATGCGATTGTGTGGGTGCTCAAAAATCCTGACGGCCATCGCCATGGTGGCCGTTCTCCCGGCCGGGCTCAGGGCCCAGGCGCCAATGCAGGCAAGGGATTCGGCGGAATTGCAACTGGCCTTGGACAAGCTCCAGGTCCTGGGCAGCGTTTTGTATCTGGCGGCCCATCCGGACGATGAAAACACCGCGGCCCTGGCCTATTTTTCAAAGGGCCGGAAACTGCGGGCGGCCTACCTTTCCATGACCCGCGGCGGGGGAGGACAGGATCTCATCGGCCCCGAATTAGACGATTCCCTGGCGCTCATCCGCACCCAGGAATTGCTGGCGGCGCGCCGGGTGGATGGCGCTGAGCAATACTTCACGCGGGCGGTGGACTTCGGCTATTCCAAGACGCCCGAGGAGACCCTTTCCATCTGGGGTCACGACGCGGCGTTGGCAGACGTGGTCTGGATCATCCGCAAGTTCCGCCCCGATGTTGTAGTGACCCGCTTCACCCCCACCGGCGGCGGCACCCATGGCCACCACACCGCCTCGGCGATGCTGGCCCTGGAGGCCTTCAAGGCCGCCGCTGATCCAACCTTTTTCCCCGAGCAGTTGAGGTTCGTGAAGCCCTGGCAGGCTACCCGCATCGCCTGGAACAGCTACCGGCCTCAGAGCGAGCGGGACCATATGGCCCTGGGCAGTTTCGTGACCCTGGATGTCGGCCAATACGATGCCTTGCTCGGAAAGTCTTACGCCGAATTGGCCGCGGAAAGTCGGAGCATGCACCGCAGCCAGGGTTTCGGTGCCGTGGCCTATCGGGGAAGCCGCCTGGAGTACCTGGAGATATTGGCGGGCAAACCCGCCAAGGCGGATCTCTTCGAGGATGTGGATCTGAGCTGGAAGCGCGTTCCCGGCGGCGCGGCGGTGGGGGAATTGCTGGCCCAGGCGCGACGCGAATTCAAGGCGGACCGGCCCTCGGAGATCCTTCCCTTGCTGTTCAAGGCGAAGGCGCTTCTGGATCATCTAGCCTCCGATCCCTGGGCAGAGCTCAAACGAAAGGAGCTGGTGGAAGCGATCCGCTGCGCCGCGGGAATCTGGGTGGAGGCTATCGCGGACAGGCAGGCCGTCGCGGCGGGATCCGAGGTGACGGTTGAGGTCTCCACCCTTGTGCGCGGCGAATCCCCCATGACCCTCGCGGGCGTCGCCATCGGCAACAAACCGATGCACGAAAGGAACACGCCCCTAGTCATCAATCAGCCAGTCAAGGAATCCTTCACTGTCGCCATTGCGCCGGAGGTTGCCGACTCGCAGCCCTATTGGCTGAAGACCCCTCGAACGGGAGGACTCCACAGTTCTGCCGCAGCCGATTTGATGGGGCTCCCGGAAGGTCTGCCGGCCCTGTCCGCCACTTTCCGTCTGATCGCTCGGGGCGAATCATTCGACCTCACCGTCCCCGTCCAGTACCGTTTCCGGGATCCCGTACTGGGAGAGCGCTACCAGCCGCTGGTGGTGATGCCTTCGGTGATGGTGAATCTGTCCGAGCGGGTGCAGGTTCTCGGGGACCAGACCCCGCGAGAGATTGGCCTCAGCCTCGTGGCGGGCGTGGCTCCCGTGTCCGGTAAAGTGCGGATTCAAGTGCCCGAGGGGTGGCGGGCGGAGCCTTCCGAAATCTCCTTCTCCCTGGCCAAGCCCATGGAAGAGCTCAAGGTTGGCACCCGCATCACGGCGCCCGCGAATCCTCAAGTAGGGGAACTCAAGGTGCTCGTGGAAATCGGTGGAAGGACAGAACTCGCGCGCGGCCGCGTGCAGATTAATTACCCGCATATTCCGCTTCAGACGCTCTTTCCCCCGGCCATGGCCCGTCTGGTGAAACTGGATCTGCGCCACAACGGCCGCCGTATCGGCTACGTCATGGGGGCGGGGGACGACATCCCCCAATGCCTGCGCCCCCTCGGGTACGAGGTGGATCTGCTCACGGACGAAGCCCTGGCGAGCATCGATCTCTCGGCCTACGACGCCATCGTGGTGGGCATCCGCGCCTTCAACACGCGCCCCCGCCTGGCCCAGCTCAATGCGCGGCTTCTCGATTACGTCGCCAAGGGTGGCACCGAGCTGGTGCAGTACAACGTGGACCAGGAATTGGTGACGGAATCCATCGGTCCCTACCCCTTCAAGCTCTCTCGGGAGCGGGTCACGGATGAGCGGGCGCCCATGTCCTTTTTGGCCCCTGAACATCCGGCGCTGAATTGGCCGAACAAACTCACGCCTAAGGATTTCGACGGCTGGGTGCAGGAGCGCGGCCTGTATTTCGCCCAGGGCTGGGACCCGCGCTACACAACGATCTTCAGCACCCAGGATCCAGGTGAGAAAGCCGCGCCGGGAGGGCTGCTCATCGCTCCGTATGGCAAAGGCTATTTCGCGTACACGGGCCTGGCCTTCTTCCGGCAATTGCCCGAGGGCGTGCCTGGAGCCTACCGGCTCTTCGCGAATCTGTTGGCCCTGGGCAAGCGCCATGACTGACGAAATCCAGCCCATGGGGGAACCGCCGCCGCCGGTGCTGGGACGGTGGAGCCGCATCTACGCGCTGGTGTTGATTGAATTGGCCACTTGCATCGTGTTGTTCTATGTCTTCGAAAAGGTGTTCCGGTGAGTCGGCTTGATTGGGCCATCCTGGGCGCATCCCTGGCTTTCATCGTCCTCTACGGACTCTGGAAGGGAAGGGGTAACAAGGATTCCGAGGGCTACCTGCTTTCCAATCGGGATGGGCGCTGGTACACCATCTGCCTATCCATCATGGCCACCCAGGCCAGCGCCATCACCTTCCTTTCGACCCCGGGGCAGGCCTACGCGGATGGGATGCGCTTCATCCAGTTTTACCTGGGCCTTCCCATCGCCATGGTGGTGCTGTCCATCACGGTGGTGCCGATTTTCCATCGCTTGAAAGTCTTCACGGCCTATGAATATTTGGAAGGCCGCTTTGACGGAAAAACGCGGACGTTGGCGGCGGTGCTCTTCCTCATTCAGCGCGGTCTGGCGGTGGGCCTCACGATCTTCGCTCCGGCCTTGGTGCTCTCGGTGCTGCTGGGCTGGAACATCCACATCAACATCCTGATCGTCGGCGTTCTAGTGATGATCTACACGGTCACTGGCGGCACCAAGGCCGTGTCTTGGGCGCAGAGCTACCAGATGCTCATCATCACCGTGGGCATGTTGGTGGCGGGCGTCATGGTGATCCGGCAGCTTCCCGCCAACGTGACCTTTGGCGATGCGCTGCACGTGGCCGGGGGCTTGGGACGACTCAACACCATCGACCTCCATTTCGACATCACCAACCGCTACAACATCTGGTCGGGTCTCATCGGGGGCTTTTTCCTGTCGCTCTCCTACTTCGGCACGGACCAGTCGCAGGTGCAGCGCTACCTGACCGGCAGTTCCGTGGCCCAGAGCCGCATGGGCCTGCTCGCCAACGGACTTTTCAAGGTGCCCATGCAGTTCCTCATCCTGCTGCTGGGTGCCATGGTCTTCGTGTTCTACCAGTTCGTCGCGCCGCCGGTGTTCTTCAACCCCGCCGCCCTAAAGAGCGCCCAAGTAGGGCCCGAAGCCGCCGTATTCAAGACCACGGAAGCCGCCTACGAAAAGGCCTGCCTGGAGCGCACCGAGAAGGTGAAGGCTTTCCTCGAAGCGCGGCACAGCGGGGATAGGGTTCAAGAATCCGCCGCCCGCGAGAACATGCAGGCCGCGGAAGCGAAGGCCGCGGGCATCCGCGACCAAGCCGTGAAGATCATCCGGCGGGGAAACCCAACAGCCAATGCCAGTGACACGAATTACGTCTTTCTTTCCTATGTTTTGCACAGCCTGCCTGCGGGCCTTATCGGGCTGGTTCTAGCCGCGGTCTTCGCGGCCTCCATGTCCTCCATGTCGGCGGAGATCAACGCCCTGGGCGCGACCACGATGGTGGATGTGTGGCGGCGGATTTTCGGGGGGAGCGGCGGAAAGAAGGAAGTCTG
>JANXXC010000248.1 GCA_025350765.1 Holophagaceae bacterium
CCACCGCGTTTAAGCACCCGATGGAGCTCACGAAAGAGCTTGGCCTTTTCATCCGTGGCGACTAGGTTCAGCACGCAATTCGAGACCACCACGTCCACGGATTCGGTGGGGATCATGGGCGATTCGCTGCGCAGGCGGCGCATTTCCGATTCAAGATCCGCGAGGCCCGCGGCGTCCTTCACGGGATTTCGGCCCAGCCAGGCCTCTACCTGATCCATGTCCAGGGCGAGATCCTGGATGCGGCCCTTTTTGAAAATGACATTGTCGTGCCCGATGGCTGCGGCGACTTTGGGGGCGGCAGATTTCGCCAAGGCCAACATGTCATCGTTCATGTCCACACCGATGACCCATCCCGAAGCTCCCACCACCTGCGCGGCGATGAAGGCGATCTTGCCGCCCCCGCTGCCCAGGTCCAACACCGACTCTCCGGGTTTCAGCCAGCGGCTCGGATCGCCGCAGCCGTAGTCGCGCGCCAGAACCTCCTCAGGAATCACTTTCAGATACTGCGGGTCATAGTCCACGGGGCAACAGAGGGCTGCCTCCTGCGCCTTGGCACCCGCGCTGTAGCGGACCTTCACCGCGTTTTCCACATCCAAATCAGGCTGATTCATCACGATAGGTTCTTTCATAAAGAGGATGATTCTTTCACAAAGAGATAGCGGTGGGATGACGGAATCTAGGTTTTAGTGACAGCATCAACTCCTATGGGCTCGATGGGCAAGAATTCAAAAAACCTGGTGGTAATTCTGGCCAAGGCTCCGGAGGCGGGCCACGTGAAAACGCGGTTGGGGGCGGATATCGGGGCCCAAGATGCCTGCCGGGTCTACCGGGGTTTGGCTGAAGAGGTCTGGGCCAATCTATTCAGGGCCCAAGCCAGCCTTGGGTTTTCGATCTGGCTGGCCTACGATGCACCGGGTCCATCGGGGTCGGAGGCTCAGATGCGAGCGTGGCTTCCCGGCGCTGATGGCTACTTTCCCCAGGCGGCCGGCGATCTGGGGGACCGCATCCGCGGCGTCTTCCAGACCGGATTCGACGCGGGTTTTGCGACGGTCCTGATCGCGGGCACCGATGCGCCGGATTTGCAACCGAAGCACTACAAGGCGGCTTTCGAAATGTCAGAAAAAGGCCTCGCGGTGGTGGGGCCCTGCGAGGACGGGGGCTTCTACCTGCTGTCCCTTTCGACCCCATTTCCGGACCTTCAGGCACTCTTCGCCGACATTCCCTGGAGCCGCGAGACAACCCGCGAAGCCCTGCGCCGCAACGCCTTAAAGCTTGGCCTTAGGTGGATAGAACTCGAGCCTCTCTCGGATGTGGATACGTTGCAGGATCTCCGCCGCATCAGACCCGATTTACTGGCTCTCTGATAGGCCTGTCACACTGGCCCGCGAAACCGCCTCAAAACCCTATGGAGTTTCCATGCCCTATTACCAGGATGGCGATCTTGCCAAATTCGGGAACATCGGGAAAGACGCGCCGGAGCTGGCCAAGGCCTTCTTCGATTATTATGGAAAAGTTTTCGAGGAAGGCGCGCTCACGGTGCGGGAAAAGGCCCTCATCGCCCTGGCCGTGGCCCACGCCGTGCAATGTCCCTACTGCATTGATGCCTACACCACCGCCACGCTGGAACAAGGCTGTGCCCGGGAAGAACTTATGGAAGCGGTGCATGTGGCCGCTGCCATCCGAGGTGGCGCCAGTCTCGTCCATGGCGTGCAGATGATGAATCACGCCGATAAGATTTCGATGTAAGGAAGGCGAATGGAAACCTCCGCTGCGGAAGAGCTACAAGAATCACGGCCACCCCGCCTCGCCGTGGCGGAGCAGCTGATGGCCATCGGCCAAGCCGATATTCCCAGCTTCGAAACGCATTTGAAGAAGGCAGATCTGCCTTCGCTCACGGCGGACGCGACTTCCATTTTCCAGGTCAACGTCGGCAAGCTCTGCAATCAGACTTGCCATCACTGCCACGTGGACGCGGGGCCGGACAAGACCGAAGAGAACATGGACTGGCCCACCTTCGAGGCCTGTCTCTCGGTGATCGCGGACCTGAAACCCCAGGCCGTGGACATCACGGGCGGCGCACCGGAATTGAATCCGCACTTCCGCCGTTTCGTGCGGGAGGTCCGCGCCCTGGGCGTGACGGAGGTCATTGATCGCTGCAATCTCTCCGTGCTGCTGCTGTCCAGCCAAAAAGATCTCGCCGCCTTTCTCGCGGAACAGCGGGTGCACATCGTGGCCTCGCTTCCGGCGGTCAATGAAGCGCAGACCGACGCCCAGCGCGGGTCGGGCGTTTTCCACAAGAGCATCAAGGCCTTGAAAATATTGAATGAATTAGGCTATGGCAAGGCCGGCTCGGAATTGACGCTCACCCTCATGAGCAACCCGCCGGGCGCATTTTTGCCGCCGCCCCAAAGCAGCGCCGAAGCCCGGTTCAAGAGCCTCTTGAAGCGTCATCACGGCATCGAGTTCAATCATCTGATCGAACTCACGAACATGCCCATCAACCGCTTTCTGGAGTACCTGCTCCACAGCGGAAACTTCGAGCCCTACATGGAAAAACTCAGTGCCGCCTTTAATCCCGGCGCGGTGCGGGGCCTCATGTGCAAGAACACGCTCAGCGTTGGTTGGGACGGCCGACTCTATGACTGCGACTTCAATCAGATGCTTGAAATGCCGGTCCAGCCTGAAGCCAGCCGCAGCATCTTCGACTATAAAAAGGACCTCATGGACGGCCGCCCCATCGCCATCGCCAACCACTGCCTAGGCTGCACCGCCGGCCAGGGCAGCAGCTGCGGCGGAGCCACGGCTTGAGCCGTATCCCGGGACCACAACATCCCGCCGCGGATGACGCAGATTGGAATTCGCCACGGATTTCATGGAGCGCGGGGATTCATTCCAACTTGTGTTCGATTTTCTAGAAACTGTCGTCCCCATCCAGGTACATCCCATAAAAAACGATTGGCCACAAAGTACGCATAGAACACAAAGAGCTACTGTGTGCGCTTTGTGACCTTTGTGGTTGATTCAGTTTTTTCGGCTTCGCGACGCCGCCTCACGGCATTCTGGATCCATGAACCCGCAGGCGAATCCCCAATGACCCGTGCCCGAACAGTTGTCGCCCAGGTCGTGGCCGGCCTCTGGTTCCGCACCCTTCGTCTGGAGGGCCCCTCCCTGCCGGAGGGCGCCCTCTTGCTGGTGCTGAACCATCCCAACGGACTGTTGGATCCGGTGGTGGTCTCGGCCCTGGTGGATCCTTCCCCTCGCTTCCTCGCCAAGTCCACGCTTTGGAACATGGCGCTCTTGAGGCCCTTCCTGGCCCTCTTCGACGCCATTCCCGTGGAGCGGGCCCAGGACATCGGCGATCCGGAATCCCGGGCGCGGGCCACGTCAAAAGCCTTTGCCGCGGTGCATGGCGCCTTCAATCATGGACATCGCGTGGGTCTCTATCCCGAGGGCATCAGCCATGGGAATGCCCAGCTGGCGCCGCTGAAGACCGGCGCCGCGCGCATGGCCCTGTCCAGTCCCGTGAAGCCGATTCTAGTGCCTGCGGGACTGGTGTACGGCCAGAGGGATCTCTTCCGCCACAACGTGCTGCTGCGCCTTGGAGAACCCATTGAATACGGAGACCTCCAAGGGCAAGGGGACGACCCGGCCGCGGTGCTGGAACTCACGGCGCGGATCCGCCTCGCCCTGCTGCCCCTCACCTTGCATGGCGCCGAAGCAGAATCCCTGCGCCTCGCGAAGGATCTGGCTTGGCTGTTGGCGGAGGGTCCCCAGGAAAGGATGGACCTGGAGGCCCATCGAGTGCGGGTGAGGTCCTTGCTCAAGGCTCTGGAGGCCTGGGATCCCGCGGATCTCAAGGCGCTCCGCGCCCGGGTGGACGAGGCCCACACTTGGCTCGACGAGAATGGGGTGAGGCCCGACCAGGTGGGCCATCCTTACGCCGCCGCCGAGGTCAGAGCCTGGATCCCCAAGGCCCTTCTGCACCACATCGCCGCACTTGTGATCGCGCCCGCCGCCTTTGCCTTCTGGCCGCCCTACCGCTTCAACGGATGGCTCACCAACCGCCTAACGAATGAGGTGGACGTCGTAGGGACCACCAAACTTCTGGGGGGCGCCCTGTTCCTGCCGCTCTGGACGGCCCTGTTGATGGGTCTCGGGGCCTGGTGGTGGGGCTGGAAGGGCCCGGCCCTGGTGATCCTCATGGCCCTGCTGGCCTTCCTCAGCCTGCCCTTATCAGAACGCCTTATGGAGGACTGGCAGGCCCTCCGGGGCTTTCTCCTGAGAAATCACCTGGAGGTTCCGCGCTTGGTGGAAGCCCGCGCCGAACTGCTTCGCGCCTTTCCTCAGCTCCAAACCTGAAAACGCGCCGGTCGCCCGGCGCGTTCGAGGAATAACTGATGCCTATTTGTCGGTGACCTGGGGGAAGTAGATGGGGCCGACGGGCGGCATCAGCTTCTGCATGGCCGCCGAAGCTTCGTCACTCAAGGGCGCGAGGGGGAATCCACTGCCCGTATCGGCGGGGTCAATGATCTTGCCGGTGACAAGCCAGATCGCCATCTGGCGCTGAGCCAGGGGCGTATTGGCGGAGCCGTCCAACAGCATTCCATGATTGGCTGGCGTCGTGGGGCTGCCGAATTGGAAGACGCCTTCAGTGGGGCCTACGCTGGAGACTGTCGCGGGGGCGACCGATGGTTTCAGACCTGCGGGGCCATAGAGGAAGGGCACCGTGGGACTGGTGGCGGCGGCCAAACGGATCTGGGTGAAACCCGGAGCCGTGTCGAAAGCCGTGGATCCTAGGATTCCCCGACCCGCGAGGCTATTCACAAAGTAATGAGTCGAGTTGTTCGGGACCGTGACATCCCCGATGGCTTCCTGCACGGCCACGCGGAAGGCTAGGCGCGAAGGAGCCGTCGAACTGATGGGGAAGGTCATGTAGGCCGGATCGCTGGGATCCACGATGGACTGGGTAAGGGTGAAGAACTGATTGTAGGCAGGACTCCCGGTGGGTACGCCCGCCGCGGCGAGGCCCGCGTTGATGGTCGGCGCGAAGGTGGGGCTATCGCGCAACGTGTAAGCCAGGCGCCCCCCGGGCACGGAGAAGAAGGCCTTGATGTCCGTGCCGAAGGTGCCCGCGCCGCCGCCGGTCTGGAAAGAATTCCCCGCCAGGAAGTAGGCCCCTACGATGGAGCCGAGGCTGATGCCAACGTAGCGGGATGTCCCCGCTGCGGAGATGGGGTAGCCGATGCCGCTTAAGGAATTCTGAAGGCTGCCCGGCGCGAAGGCGGGCTGCTGCGTCACCCGCACCAAGCGCCAGAGATTGAAGCCCGCCTGCTGGGGGTTGGTGCGGCCGTTGAGGCCTGAAGAAAGGCTGATGAAGTTGGAACTCCACTCGGCGGCAGGACGGCCATTGCCGAGCTCGCCGTGAAGGGGCAGGTCAATGGCGATGACCGCGTAACCCACGCTGCAAGCGGTGTTGGCCATGGCCACCACCTGTTCTTTCTTCCCGCCGAGGCCGTGCTGGAAGATCAGCAGCGGGTAGCCCCCGGGAGGCGGCGGAGTGGCGGGCGCGAAGAACATGAAGGGCACACTGCGGGTCGTGTGGTAGAAGCCCCGCAGCACGTTGCCTGTGCCGCGTGCGGCCTGGAGAACGCCCGTGCCGGGCACGGTGGAATTGCCAGGATTATAGAGATTCGCCGGAGCGCCGCTGGTCAAGTCGCCCGAGGTGGGTTTGCCGGAAATACCCGCAACCACCGCGGCATCCATGTTCAGGTCGCCGCTTTCATAGGCCCCAAGGGCCACGAGTCCCACCTTGTCATGGGGCACCGCGCTAAGGCCGGCCTGGCTGTAGAATGCGTCCACGAGGGGGCCCGCAAAGGGCCTGAAACCACTGATACCGTTGCTCCAGGCACGCGATTCTGCTGTGCCAAAGGCATAGGGCGGGGTGTTGGCATTGTTGGCCCAGGCCCACAAGGTGGCTTCCACCGGGAGGCGATAGAAGGGTGAAGTGGTGGGCACCGAGGGGTCCGGCACGATGGCGCCTGCGGCAGTAGTGATGAAGCGACCGATGAGTTTGATATGCCCCCGGCGCTGAATCAGGTTTTCCGAAGCAGTGCCGATGCCCGTGGGGCCGGCCCCCGAGGCGGTCTTGCCACTGGCGTCCGCGGCGGAGCTGGCGACGAGATCATCCACGGACTTGCCGTAACCCGAAATGACGATGGCTCCACTTTGGGTGACGTTGCCGTAGATGCTCTGCAGGCTGACGGCCGATGCCCCCAGGAGGCGCGACGGATTTTGAAGGTCTGAAGTATCCGCGAGATTTGTCCCAGGATTGGAAGAGGTCGCATTGGGATTGGTATCCGAACCCTTGACGTACTTCAGCAATCCAAAGACCAGGCTCTGAGTAATGGGCAGCGAGGTCGCGACATCCTTGACACCATCCGTCACCACGTAGATGTAGCGGGACCCAGGAGTCAAGCCGACCCGCGGATTGAGTTGCAACTCAGCGCTATTGCCGTTGGCATCCTTACCGAGGATTTCCTTTTCAAAGAGGCCGGAAATATCCCGGAACCCGAGAGGGCCGATTTCAGTGAGGCCGTTGGCGTCGGTCAAGACCTGGAAGACCTTGACCGTCGCGGGGGTGAAGGTGGTGCTGATGAGGATGATGCTGGAAGCCAGCACCGGTGCGCCGAAGCGGATATAGATAGGAGCGGTGATGCCCGTGACCGCGTTGGTGCCCCCTACTTCCCTGACGCTGACGTAGGAGAGCGCCTCGTTGGGTTTGAGGGGCACACCCGGATTGACATTCAGAATCCCAGGCACCACAGCGGTGGAGTTGAAAGCCACCGCGGTGGTGGTGCCCGTCACCAACAAATTCGGCAGCGGCACCACGCCCGTGGAGGGATCAAAGAGCGGCGGGTTGGCACTGACCGTAGGCGCCGGATCCGAATCATAGGGCGCAGTCCTGTCTATCTGGAGGTTGGAACTGCAGCCCACCAACAGCAGGGAGAAGGCCCCAATCAAGGCGGTGCGAGGCTGGAACACCAAGGAAGAGAAAGATTTTTCGGGCCGCCGTGGCATAGGCACCTCAGGGGTGATGGGTGGGATTGGATGAAACTCTAGGACTTGGTTGGGTCGGGCGGAAGGGGAATCTTTAATTCAATTCTGAAAAAACTATTCCGAGACCGCAAAGACAACCTTTTCATTCCGGAAACGGTCCTTGATCAGGAGCTTGATCACCGCGCTGGCCTTGTCATCGCTGATGGTCAGCTTGTAGTGCTCGTCCTTCACGATGGAACCCGGCACGACGCTCACTTTGCCGATC
>JANXXC010000003.1 GCA_025350765.1 Holophagaceae bacterium
GCCCGGGCCCAGCGCCGCTTCCTGGAACAACAGGCCAAGGGCATTTCCATGAGCTTGGAAGAAGTCGCCGCCGACATCCAACGACGAGATACCGCCGATTCCACCCGCGCCGTTGCACCGCTCCGCAAAGCCGATGACGCCATTGAAGTGGATTCCAGCGACATGACCTTGGATGAAGTCGTGGCGAGCATCGTGGATTTATGGCGCTCCAAAGTCCTGAGTCCTGAGTCCTGAGGCAATCTGGTGACGCCTTCGGCGCACCGTTAAGAAAGACGCGCCCGCCGGGCGCATCCCCATTGAACCTCAGGACTCAAGACTCAGAACTATTTCAGACCCGAAAATCATCCGCGCGCCAAGTCTTGATGCGCTTTTTGATGTCCTCGCTCTTAAGGTCTTCATCCAGGGTCTGCTGCACGAGGCCCGGCAGCTCTTCATCCGATGCGAAGCGCAGGGCTACATACTGGCTGGGCCTCAGTTGTTCCGCGGCGCGGGTAGCTACGACGGCGGGCATCAGGGATTTTATGCGCAGCTGCTCTTCCAGGCGGATCAGGCGATCCTGCAATCGAAGCGGGTAGGTGCGGACTTTCCAGGCGGTGATTAATAGCGCGATGACCAGGGCCAAGTTCGAAAAGGAACCCAGATCGTGGATGCGCACGGCGTGTACGATGGCCAGAACCAATAGGGCCAGCAGCAGGAAGGTCAGCAGGTAGTGATAGCTGGGATCCATTCGGCGATGGGTGGCATAGGTCTGGGGCGCGTTGTCAGCCATAGGATCTCCTGATTGGGGCAGGATGATGATATCCGCTGTGGGAGTCATCATGCCTTCATTCAAGGATCGCGCGGTCCTCCTCACGGGAGCCTCCGAGGGCATCGGCCGCGCCTTGGCGCTGGAGCTGGCGAAGCAGGGCGCTTGGCTCGGGCTGGTGGCCCGCAACGAAGCTCGGCTGAGCGAATTGGTCGCCGAATGCGAAGCCCTCGGCGCGAAAGCGATTGCGCTGCCTGCGGACGTTACGGATGCCGCCGCCTGTCACCGTGCGGTGGAGGCAGGTGCCGCGCATTTCGGTCGTTTGGATGTGTTGGTGAACAACGCCGGAAGATCCATGTGGACCTATTTTGAAGAAATCACCGATCTCTCCGTGGCGGAGCAACTCATTGCCATCAATTACTATTCCGCAATGTGGTGCACCCACGCGGCCCTGCCCCACTTAAGAAAAACCAAGGGGCTCATCGTCGCGGTCGCAAGCGTGGCGGGCTTTTCGGGCATTCCCACGCGCACGCTCTATTCCGCCAGCAAGCATGCCATGGTGGGTTTTTTCGAGAGCCTGCGCGTTGAACTCATGGGCTCGGGTCTGGGTGTGACCATCATCGCGCCGGACTTCGTCGTTACTGAAATCCACGCCCGCGCCTTCGGTCCCGACGGCCAGCCCATCGGCACTGGTACCTTGGATCGCGCCAAGGTCATGGGCCCCGAAACCTGCGCGAAATTGATGGTGAAAGCCATGGCGAAAAGGCAGCGGCTGCTCATCACATCTGCGAGAGGAAAATTCGGGAGATGGCTCAAGCTGCTGGCGCCGGGACTGGTGGATCGCATCGCGCTGAGGGCGGTGCAGAAGCGAGAGTGAATGAGGGGCTATGAGCCTGAAGCTATGAGCTAACAGCTATGAGCCACGAGCCAAAGCCGGCGACAGCAAGGCTGGTCAGGCCTCGTAGCTCAAAGCTCATGGCTCATGGCGGCTCATCATCCCTTCGGCCGAAACGCCTTCAGCACGTCCTCATGTGTCTCCAGAAAATGCCCGCCGATGAGATCCACGCAATAGGGCACGGCGGGAAAAACGGCGTCTAGGCATTCGCGGATGGACTTGGGTTTGCCGGGCAGGTTGATGATGAGGCTCCTCCCCCGGATGCCCGCAATCTGCCGGGAAAGAATGGCCGTGGGCACATATTTGAGTGATACCGCGCGCATCTGCTCCCCGAAGCCGTCCAACACTTTCTCGCAGATCGCCGTGGTGGCTTCCGGCGTCACGTCGCGCTTGGCGGGGCCCGTGCCGCCCGTGGTGAGAATGAGGCAGCAGCCTTCATCGTCACACAGCGCTTTCAAGGTGGCTTCGATGAGGGGCTGCTCATCAGGAATGAGGCGGTAGACCTCCTCCCAGGGGGATCGTAGGTAGGCTTTCAAAGTGTCCCTAATGGCGGGACCGGAAAGATCTTCGTAGACGCCCACGCTGGCGCGATCCGAGATGGTGATGATGCCGATGCGAATGGTCATGCATCGAGCTTAGCGCCCTTGAGGCGCCAGGGATCCCGCTCCTCGCGGCTCAGTAACCTTCGCCTTCCGCTGCCGCGCTGGCTTTGCCCCTATGAATGTGAAAGAGCAATGCCGCATACCCGATGGCAATGGGAAACCCAAGGATCCACCAGGAGAGGCCCATCACCAATCCGTGGGGGCTGGAGGCGGAATTGAGAGCCGTGAGGTCCTGGGTGCCCAGATTGGAACGCAGCATCACAGGGTAGACGCAGGCTGCGGTGGCGGCCAGCAAGCCCAGGATGAAGGCGCCAGATCCCAGAAAGGCGCGCAGGTAGCGCTTCTGTTTATGACCCAAGAATGCGAGCGTCAATCCCCCCAGCGCTATGGCGGTGAAGAGCAGGCCCAAGGGGCGGTGGGGCAAGGCCGCCCAGACATTAGGGTTCACCTTGTCCGTGGCGAATCCGACGAACACCCACAACACTGCCACCGCGCTCCAAAGATTTAAGGAAAGAGCCGCACTGCGCTCATGCACCGGTCCATCGGTCTTCCAGGCGAGAAACAAGGCGCCATGGGCCGCGATCGTCACCAGCGCGAAGACCCCCACCGACACCGTGTACCAATCCAGGATGCCCACGGGATTCGTGGCCCCGAAATTTGTGAAGAGCGGCAACTCGAAGTAGCCGTTGGCATCCAGGGGCACGCCGCGCAAAACGTTGCCGAGCGCGGCGCCCAACAGGATGGGCAGGGCGATGCTGGCACTCGCAAAGGCGACATCCCAGAAGGTCCGCCACAGCCTGTCTTCAACGTGAGAACGGAACTCGATGGAAATGCCCCGGAGCATCAGGCTCCAAATCAACAACCAGATGGCCAGGTAGAAGCCCGAAAACCCAGAGGCCAAGACTTTAGGGAAAGCCAGGAACAACGCGCCTCCGCTGGCCAGCAACCAGACTTCATTGCCATCCCATAGCGGCCCGATGGCGGCGAGCACCTGGCGTCGTTCTTCGTTGGTCTTCGCCACGAACAGATGCAGGATGCCCGCGCCGAAATCAAACCCATCCATCACGACGTAGATCGCGACCATCACCGAAACGATCCAGAACCAGATCTCAATCATAGGCCACCTCCAGATCGTGCGCGGGCCTTGGACCATGGGCGATCTCGCGGCCGACGAGAAACAGGAAAAGCAGGCCCAACACAAAATAAATGCCCGTGAAGCCGATGAGCGTGAAGGCCGTAGATCCGCTGTGGACCGTGGCGGAAGAGCCTTCCGCCGTGCGCATCAGGCCGTAGATGAGCCAGGGCTGCCGTCCCAATTCAGCGGTCATCCAGCCCGTGGTGGTGGCGATGTAGGGAAAGGGAAAGGCGAGCATCAACACCCAGAGCAGAGGCCGCGTGGAGAAGAGTTTCCCCTTCCAGAGCAGGAGCGAGGAAAGGCCCATGAGCCCGATGAACAGCGTGCCCAGACCCACCATGATGTGAAAGGCGTAGTAGAGCAGTTCGATGGCCGTGGGCCATTGATCTGGGGGGAAATCGTTGAGTCCCCTCACGTCTTTGGAAAAGGCGCCGTAGGCGATGAAACTCAACATGCCAGGAATGCGGATGGGGTTGTCCAGTGTTCGTGCCGCCACGTTGGGTTGGCCGATGAGGTTGATTTCCGCGCGAGGCCCGGATTCGAAGCGGCCTTCCATGGCCGCGAGGGCCACGGGCTGATACTTGGCCACGAGCTTGCCTTGATGGTCTCCGGTGGGAAAGGCCACGAGCACGCTGAAGACCAGACCTGCCACTATCCCCGTGCGGAGGTTGATCCGCGCGGTTTCTTCGTGCAGTCCCTTCAACATCCAGTAAGCGCCCACCGCCGCCATGACAAAGGAGCCCGTCACCACCGCCGCCATCATGACGTGAAGGTATTCGGCAATGGCCCAGGGGTTCAGCACGAAGGCCGAGAAGCTCGCCAATTGCAAAGTACCGTTGCTCCCAAGGGTGTAGCCCACGGGATGCTGCATGAAGGCGTTGGTGGCGGTGATGAAGTAGCCGCTGAGCCAGCTCCCGGCCCAGAGCGCCAGCGCCGCGTAAAAGTGTTTTTTGGGGCCGAGCTTTTTTTCACCCCAGATGAGCAGACCCAGAACGCTGCTTTCCAGGAAAAAAGCGAAGAGGCCTTCCATGCCGAGGGTCTGGCCGATGACACC
>JANXXC010000049.1 GCA_025350765.1 Holophagaceae bacterium
GGCTTCGCCGCACCGCCTCCGGTCGCTCCCGCGCCCTCCAGCTAGCCCTACCTGCGCGCCGCTGCCGTTCGAGTCCACCCCCTCTCCACCAAAAAGAAGCCCCGCTTACGCAGGGCTTTTTTTGGCTCCGGTGAGAGGACTCGAACCTCCGACATCCAGATTAACAGTCTAGCGCTCTAACCAACTGAGCTACACCGGAACGGAAGTCCCAGTTTACCTGGATTGCGGCTTCATTCAAGGCCCATTCGGGGAGACCTGCCAACGCGATGGGCCGTCCTGGATCCGCTTCATCCCTTCGCGTAGCGTTTCAGTTTCTCGGCGTCGGTGATGCGGATGACTGGGAAGGTGGTGTGGATGAGCTCCAGGTCCGAAAGCAAGCGCAGGGCGCGGGAGAAAGCTTCGCGGCTGGCGCCGATGCACTGAGCGAGGTCTTCCTGGGTTTCGTGGAATTCCACGAACCGGTGTTCGGGATGCTTCTCGTGGGCTTCGAGGATGACCTGGGCCACGCGCTCAGGCACGCTGTGCAGGCTCAGGGCGTCCACCAGATCCACCAGGTGGCGCACCTTGGCGGCGAAGTGCTGGATAAGGACCTCGGCCACTTCAGGCGTGGAATGGGCGATGCGGCTAAGGGGCTCTGCGGGGATGAGCCAGCAGCTGCTATCCCCCCGGGCTTCAGCGCTGGAGGCAATGGGGCCCTTGTCGAAGACCTGGACCTCTCCCACGCATTGGCCGGGCCGCAGGAAGTCCAGCACCTGGATGTGGCCCCGTCCATCCTTCCGGAACACCTTCAGGGATCCCGTGGCCACCACGAAAACACCCGGGATATGCTCCCCTTGGAGGAAGACCCGTTGGCCATCCTCGAAATGGCGCAGCTCGGACATGGAAGCCAACTCCTTCCCCAGGGCCGGAGAAAGCCCCGTGAGGAAAGAAATGCTCTGGAAATTGAGGACGGTGTTGGGCATGGGCGGATCCAAAACCATCGTACCCACCCAGAAGCCCTTCGTAACACACCGAAAAAGCCTCGTCGCCGCAGGTCCTACTTCACCCGCTCCATGTAGGTCCGGTCCACGGTGTTCACGCGGATTCGCTCCCCAGCTTCCATGTAAGGCGGAACGCCGACGATGATGCCGTTGTCCATCTTGGCGGGCTTGTAGGAGCCAGTGGCATTGGCATTCTTCATCACAGGATCAGTCTCAAGAATTTCCAGCACGACGCTGGGCGGAAGAGTCGCGGAGATGGGCTGGTTTTCGTAGAATTCCAGCTCCACTTCCATGTTCGGCACCAGGAAATCCATATCGTCGCCGAGCACGTCCTTGCTCACTTCCAGCTGTTCATAGGTCTCGTTGTTCATGAAAATCAGGTGGCCACTGTCTTCATAAAGGAATTCCATGACGTGCTGCTCGAGCTCCGCCCGATCCACTTTCTCAGAGGATCCAAAGCGGTTCTCGCGGTTGATGCCGTCCTTCAGGCGCTTCATCTTGGTGACCACGCGGGCGGGGAGATTGCCGGGGGTCTGGTGCTCCACCGAGATGACACGGCAAAGCTCGTTTTCGAAGTTGATGATCATGCCGCCCCGGAGTTGGCTGGCGTTGATGAAGGCCATGGATTCCTCGTTCACGAAATAAAAGCCCCGATTGGGAGATCAGGGCCTTGTTGGTGGGCGTACCAGGATTCGAACCTGGGACTTCTACCGTGTGAAGGTAGCACTCTACCGCTGAGTTATACGCCCTGAGGCCCTCTAGAATAGCGAATCCGCGCGGGATGTCTACACGCATTCCTTATAGGCCTTGGCGAACCGAGGCGTGTCTTCGGCCTTCAATCCGCAGATGCCCACGCGCAATCCCTCGGGCATGGGCACCACGAAAACGCCATGGCCTTTCAGCCGATCCGCGACGGCCTTGGGGTGATCCGCTGGGAGAGTGACGAAAAAACCACCCTGCCACGGAATACCGGGCAAGGCCTCGGACCGCAGGGAATCGCTCAGGGCCTGGGCGCGAACTTGGAGTTTTTGCGACCAATGGCGATGCTCATCGGCGAGCCGCGCTTGGGCTTTTCCATCCTTGGCGAGTTTTACGATTAGCGATTGTGGAGCCCGCGGTGCGTTGGAAAAGATTCCCCGACAGGACATGGCTAGGGCGGCCTGCAGCGGGGCGTCCTGGGTCCATGGGAAGACCAAAGCACCCGCCCGGGCACCGTAGAGCGTGAGCGACTTGGACACCGAAAGGGAGGCGCCCACCAGGACTTTGCCTTCCTTCGCAAAGGTCGCGTAATCCTGGAGTGCTGCCATCACATCGCCGGGATTGGCGGTGTATTCGAGGTAAGCCAGATCCAGCAGCAGGGTGATGGGGCCCAGATGACAAAGTTGGCGGAGGGCTTCGAAAATCGCCCCACGGCTTGCGGGGCTGGAGCTGCGCCCCGTGGGGTTGTGGCAAGGATCATTGAGCCAGATCAGTAGTCGCCCTTGGTGCCGGATCAGCGTTTCAGCCTTTTGCATGAAGGCCATCGAATCGAGTGTGTGGCCCGGTTCCGGATAGGGAAAGGTCTCCAAGTGCGCGCCGTTCTCCAGGGCGATGGTGGCGTAAGGTCCCCAGTAGGGCGCGAGGGTCAACAGAGCTTGGCCCGGCTCCAGAAAATTACGGATGGAGAGCGCCAAAGCCCCACTGCCACCGGGCGTTGCGCAGCCGCTCCCGTGATGGGAAAGCTCAGGCCAATAGCGTCGAACGAGTGCCGTGAGGTATGCCGGATCTCCCGCGATGGGCGCGTAGGGCGCGATTTCTTTCGAGGTCAGCTCCCGCCAAAGTTCCATGACGGTGTCCAAAATCACCAACTGGCCGTTGTCATCCAACAAGGCGCCCACGGTGGCGTTGACGACGGATTCGCCTTTGGCGGCCCGGCTTTGAGCTTCGGCGTTGAGTGCAAAAATTGGGTCGTCGGCGGGGAAATCGCGGCGGTTGGGCAACAACTGGCTGAGCATCGGAAGTCCTTGAATCGGAAACACCCAGAATACCGATGCATCAGGCATTCTTTTAGGATGCATTTTGTGGACTGGGCAGCTTGGGTCATCGGCGGGGGCATGTTGACTATGCTCGGCGTGCTGCGTCGCAATTCGTCCAAGCTCGATCATCTTCCTGAAGTCCCAGAAATAATCCCCGCCCCTAACTCCTACGGTTCGGTCTGCCTTTGCATTCCCGCGCGGAACGAGGCCACTCAGATTAGCGGCGCCCTGGATTCCTGGTTGGCCCAGGACTACCCGGATCTCGCCATCATCGTGGTGGACGACGGATCTAGCGATGGAACCACCGATATTCTCGCGCGGCGTGGCCTTGATCATCCGGAACGATTGCGGGTGATTCGCAACGATGTGCTTCCGCCAGGATGGCTCGGTAAGAATCACGCGCTGTATCTCGCGGTGAAGCAACCCGAGGCGTTGAAGGCGCAATGGCTGCTCTTCGTGGATGCGGATGTCCATGTCACCCCAGACCTCCTCCGTCGAGCCTTTGCCTACCTCGACCAACAGCCCGCAGACATCCTAGCTCTGCTCTTCGCGGTGGATGCGGTGGGTCTCTGGGAACGTGTGGTAGTGCCGCTCGCGGTGCCCGGTTTTCTAGTGTTGGTGCCGCCCCATCAGGTCCCCAATCCAAAGCATCCGGCCTTTAGTGGCATCGGGGCCTTCACGCTGATCAAGCGCGAGGTTTATGAGGCTGTAGGTGGCCACGCCGCTGCGCCGCTGGAAGCCGTGGACGACATGATGCTGGCCCGCCGGGTGAAGAAGGCGGGCTACGTCAATCGTATGGCCTGCGGCGGACCCATGTTGCATTTGAGGATGTACCACGGCCTGTTGGATCTGGTGCGTGGGATGCGCAAGAACACCGCGGCTCTGCCGGGCTGGTGGCTCATTCCGGCGCTGATTCCTTTGTTGCTGGCTGGCTATTTTTCACCGCTGTGGTTGCCCTTCGTAGGCCGTCCCATCCTCGGGTTCCTCATCTGGCTTCTCACGCCCGTCATCGCAGGGGATGCTTCCCAGCGCATCACGGCTAAACCCATGGATTGGATCTGGGTGTTTTGGCCGGTGAATGGATTGATCCTGGGTGCGGGAATGCTCTGGGCTTTCTCGGACCGGGTGCGGGGTGTGAATACTTGGCGGGGGCGGAAGGTGGAGCTCAAGGTTTGAGTCGTTGCCCCGCGAAGGGATCGCCATGCAGCAAGTCACCGTTCGAGGCCGCGAACCCCTCCCAGTCTTCATCGGCATGGATCCCCATGCGTTCATGGAGAAGCCGCAGCCAGGCTTCGGTAAGCGGGGCATTGAATTTGCCGGGCGCGCCCGCGGCTTCCGCAAAACGGCGTAGATCCGACGGGAAGAATCTCAACACGGCATCAAGGCCGAAATGCTGCAGATAAGCCCAGGCGAGGCGGACCTGATCCCCATGCCGGAAGGCGGATGGGTCCAGACGACCTTCGCGGAAATCGGAGATCCAGGCCATGGAATCCAAGAGGGCTTTCATCGCCGCTTCCGCACGGGCTGCGCCTCTACCAGCAGATGGCTGTGCCGGGCACCCAGGTCCAGCTGATAAACCCGCTTGAGGTCCGCAATACGGGCTAGGCTTTCGGGGCCGAAGGCGCAGGCCCCTTCGAAGGCATGCAGAACAATGCCCTCCAGCAGGTCACCCAGACTGAGATCGTGGTATTCCGCGAGGCCCTTTAATACCTTCAAGAGCCTTTTCTCCATACGCACGCCGGTTTGGATGCGTTCCACGGGATGTTGGTCGTGGGGTAGATCAGAAATTTGTTTCATGATGGTATTTTGGTACATATATACCAAAAATGCAATCGCAGCAGATGAAAAAATTTTCTTGTTTTTTTCGCTATTGGTCGCATCCTTGTCTCATCGCCCCGATACGGTCCAGTCCCTGAATAGGGCCATCACAGGGCGCATCGCCATCTTTCTCGCAGCGGCTCCGAGCGGAGTCGGATCATCCATACTTCTTTTCAATCGCAGGAGCGCCCCATGGCCGCCAGCACCGAACAAGACGAACGCCTGAAAGTTCTCAACCGCACCTTGGCAGACATTGAAAGGGCCTTCGGCAAGGGCTCCATCATGAAGCTCGGGGATCGCATGACCAATGCCGAGGGCATCGAGGTCATCTCCACGGGCTCCATCAGCCTGGATTCGGCGCTCGGCGTGGGAGGCGTCCCCAAGGGCCGCGTGGTGGAGATCTACGGCCCCGAGGCCAGCGGCAAGACGACCCTCGCCCTGCACATGGTGGCCCAGGCCCAGAAGAAAGGTGGCCTCGCCGCGATCATTGACGCAGAACACGCGCTGGATCCCGAATACGCCCGCAAGCTTGGGGTGGACGTGGACAACCTTTTCATCAGCCAGCCCGATAGCGGCGAGCAGGCCCTGGAAATCTGCGATCAACTGGTGCGCAGCGGCGCCCTGGACATCATCGTCATTGATTCCGTGGCGGCCCTGGTGCCGAAGGCCGAAATCGACGGCGAGATGGGTGACACCCATGTGGGCCTCCAGGCGCGGCTCATGAGCCAGGCCTTGCGCAAGATGACCGGTACCATCTCGAAGACCAACACCTGCGTGGTCTTCATCAACCAGATCCGCATGAAGATCGGGGTCATGTTCGGCAGCCCCGAAACCACTACCGGCGGCAATGCCCTCAAGTTCTACGCGAGCGTTCGTTTGGATGTGCGCAGCATCCAGAGCATCAAGGGCAATACCAATGATCCTCTTGTCGCCGCCAAGGACGAAGACTCTTCGGTCATCGGCAAGAAAACCAAAGTGAAGGTGGTGAAGAACAAGGTGGCGCCGCCCCTGAAAGTCGCCACCTTCGACATCATGTACGGCGAAGGCATCAGTCGAACCTCGGAGCTGGTGGAGCTGGGCACGCAGTTGGAGATCATTCAAAAGAGCGGCTCCTGGTACAGCTACAAGGACAGCCGCCTGGGCCAAGGCGCCGAGAACGTGAAAAAGCTCTTCATGGACAACCCTGAATTGGCCGACGAAGTGGAAACCCAGATCCGCGAGAAGCTGGGGCTCAAGGCCGTGGGGGGCTGAGGCGTTTCATGCCTGTCAAAGTGCGGGACATCCTCAAAATGCTGGAGGCAGATGGTTGGTATTTTGCGGCTCAACGGGGCAGCCACCGACAGTACAAGCATCCAGTGAAAGCCGGGCGCCTGACCATTCCCGGGAAACCGAATGATGAGCTTGCACGGGGCACCGAAGAGAGCATCCTCAAACAAGCTGGACTCAAGGCGAGGGCCTGATGCGATACGCCGTGGTGATCGAAAGAGCTGATCCCAATTTCTCTGCCTACGTTCCCGACCTTCCTGGTTGCATCGCGACGGGAAGCACTTTGGCGGAAACGGAGATGGAGATCCGCGAGGCGATCGCCTTCCACCTCGAAGGCCTGAGGTCGGATGGCCTAGCCATTCCCGATCCCCAGGCAACGGTCATCGCCGTCGAAGTTGCCTGAGGTTTCAATCCATTAAATTGGTCATTCTTCGGTGGAGTACTGTTGCTTCAACGCTTCAGTGATGCGTAGAGCTCTGGCCTCAAGGTCAATGACCTTTCTCATGATTTCGTCGGGGAGGTTCGTGATGCTATTGGCCAACACGCGAAGGGCCCCGATCCCTCGATTCAAGGTATAGATCGCGAGTACCAGATCCAGTGGTGGATCTTCTTGGCGAAGGTGATAGCGGACAACGGCTTCTGATACTCCAGGGAGGACATTGATCTGGATTAGATCGAAGTCCTCCAGCCAACGGGAAGTTCCGTGAATGGCTTGAGAAGCCCGTTTCATCGGCAAGTGGGCTCCATCGGCGCCGTTCTCAACAGCCTGCAACCGCTTCAATTCCGTCAGGGAGCCCGGAAGTTTTTCGGGCAACCTTCTCTCAGCCCAGAGTTGATCGAGCGCTTGGAGGATCATCTCTTCCTCAGGGTTGATTGAGCCGTTTTTCTTCTTGGACTGAAGGTCTTTTCTCAATTGACCCTCGAGTTGATGCCCTTCTACAAGAAAGGTTCGCGCTCCTCCTGTTTGTCCCATGAGGTGGCAGTTCAGGGCATCCTCGCAAACCAAACGGCAGTTGATGAGCAACCCTTCCGAATCAGGAAGCGAAAGGTCTCTTGAGATCCGGCGGAGCCCTCTGGCCATTCGAGAAAAGCAAGCCCAGTGCAGGGCGTCTTCTAGGTCCAAGCCTTCCTCGGGAAAGAGCTGGTTGGCGAAGGTCCATACCCAGTCACTGGTTTCCCGGTAAAGACCTGTCATTGCCGGGATAGCGTCCTTCGGTACTTCCCAGCTCGATTCGCTGAATGTCGTCTTGGAAATAATGGGCCACCCCATAACTCCTCGCTTGGTCGCAACATTAACTCTTGGTTTCGCGCCCTCCCAGTGCTTTTCTTTTTCTTCCTGACCCTTCCGAGGCACTCATGACCGCGTCCACCTTCCATGTCGAAACCGTTCACCTCTCGCAATTCAGCGAGGGCAGCGACCGCGACCGCGCTGAGTTCATCCACTTGCTGGGGGAAAGCCTGAAGAACACGGGGTTCGTGAAGGTGGCGGGACACAAGGTCACGAAGCAGGACGTGGAAGGCGCTTACGACGCGGCCAAGACCTTCTTCGCGCTGCCCGAAGACATCAAGCGCCAATACTTGATCCCGGATAGCGGCGGGGCGCGGGGCTTCACGGCCTTCGGGAGCGAACACGCCAAGGACAATCCCGTGGGCGACCTCAAGGAGTTCTGGCACGTGGGCCAGGAGCTGCCAGCCGGTCATGAGCTGCACGCGATCTATGGCGACAACATCTGGCCGAGCTCGGAGATTCCCTCGTTCAAGGCCCATACCCTCGCGCTGTACCAAGCCCTCGAAGCATGCGCGGGCACCTTGCTGGAAGCCATCGCGCTCTACCTCGAATTACCCGAGCGCAGCCTCGCGGACATGGTGCTCCACGGCAATTCCATCCTGCGCATCATCCACTACCCAGCCCTGAAGGACCGCTACATCCAGGGCGGCGTGCGCGCCTCGGCGCACGAAGACATCAACCTCATCACCCTGCTCCCCGCCGCCACCGAGAGCGGCCTGGAATTGCTGGACCGCGAGGGCAAGTGGCACGCGGTGGACGGCCTGGAAGGCGAAATCGTCGCGGACGCCGGGGACATGCTGAGCCGCCATGTGAACTTGAAAATTCCCAGCACCACCCATCGCGTGGTGAATCCCGATAGCCCCGACAAGGTGCGCTACTCCATGCCCTTTTTCTGCCATCCACGGCCCGAGGTGCTGCTGGATTGTCCGGAAAGCCTCTTACAACCCGGCGAGAAGAAGATGTTCGAGCCCATCACCAGCCACGCCTTCCTGACGCAGCGCCTGCGGGAAATTGGACTGATCAAGTAGGAGCTTATCCGTAAATTATTCGGGGCCGCGCTGGGAGCGCCTGGCGAGCGAGGCAAGGCAGTCGACCACGGCGTATGTCGATACACCACGGGAGGCAAACGTAGCATCGAGAAGCCAGCTGCCCCAGCCCGAAGGGACGGGGCCAGCCGCGCGCATCGCGGCGTCAGCGGCCTTGTGCGTATGATCTATACGCAGCTGCAGCCGCTTCCTTGCGCTGCATCGCGGCTGGCCACCGTCGCGACTCCGAATAATTTACGGATAAGCTCTTCGTCTTATCGGCTCACGCTGCGCTTTAATTCCTTCGCCAACGCCGCCGCCTGGGTCGCGTCCAGAGCCGCGAGTTTGGCGAGGGCTTCTTGAAGGCCTTGGGGGTCCTGGGCCTTGTCGCAGGCTCGGGCGAGATCGGCCCACACCTCGGTACGGAAGGGGCTAAGGCCAAGGGCCGTGCGGTAGTGGCGGGCGGCTTCGGTGGGGTGATTCAGGTTCATGTGGGCATCGCCGAGGCGCTGCCAGCCATGCACATCATCCGGTTGCAGATCTAGGCCGCGGCTCAAGGCCGCAACGGCCTCCAGGTTGCGTCGTTCATCCAGCAGGGTCGCCCCGAGATTGAGCCAGGCCAGGGAATAGCTCGGATTCAAGGCCAGGGCTTTGCCATAGGCCGCTTCGGCTTCCTTGAAGCGATTGAGCAACCCGAGGCTCGCGCCGAGATTGTTCCAGGCTTTGGGGGAATCGCTCTGGAGGACCAGCGAGCGACGGTAGGCGGCGATTCGGTCATGGATGAGCCCGGGCTCGCGGCTGGGCTCTAGAGAATTGGCGTAGGCGAACCAGGCATCCGGATCATCGGGCGCGCCCTCGACCCAGGTGCGGGTGAAGGCATCCCAAGCGGGGTGATTTTCCGGCGCCGAACCGAGGGCGTCGATGAATCCGGGAAATTGCGGACCCGTCGGTAGCGCCAAGGAAGCCGCCTTGGCATCCGGATCCTCGATCAGGTCGGAGATCCATTGGACGGGTATCGAAAAATGAATGTGCGCACTTTTGGGGAAAATGAAGGTCGTTAACCCCAGCAAGCGGCCCTCCGAATCAAACAGTCCGCCACCGCTGCTGCCCGGTGCCGTGAGCGCATCACTCTGCAACACATGGGATCCAAGGTAGGACCAGAGCCCCGTGAGGTGCCCCCGGGTCGATGTTGGCCCCAGTCCCGCGGGGAAACCAACGGCCGTCACTGCTTCGCATAAAGGGGGGATTGTCGTTGCCAGAGGGGCAGGTGGCAGCGGAAGACCCGGGACCATGAGGACGCTCAGATCCCGGAGTAGATCGTCCTTGCGGGATTGGACTTGCCAAGTATTCGTCCCGTGCGACACGGTGATGTTCAAAGCGCCCGCGGTCACGTGGGCATTGGTGGCGACGATACCCGCTCTCACTACCACGCCGCTGCCCTGTCGAATGGATCCATGACCCTGGTCAGCGCTGATCTTGACGACACTCGCGACCGGTAGAACCGGCTCCTGAGCACTCAGCGAAATGGCGAAGCCCAGGAAAAAAGGGAAAGTGAGATTACTCATCCCCCTGAACACCCAGGGACGCGCCGCGGAGATTGGCGGGCAGCGCCGCGGCCTGAGCTGCTTTCGAGGTGTTGAGTGCATTGGCCGCCGCCGGCGTCGTGGGGCGCGGCGATGCGGGCTGCGGGGCGGTCTTTCCGGGTTCTTCCTGGCTCATGGCCTTCATTTTGTCCGCGGTGGCGAAAATCTCGAGGCGGCCCAATTGCTCCTCGTTGGGAAAACCTTCGAAGCGGCTCCGGCGTGGCCCCCACATGGGAAGAGCGGTGCCTCGAATTTCCTGAATGCGCGGCAGGGTCTGGCGGAAGTAGATTCCCAAGGCCTCGCCATCCGCCTTTACAAAGGCGATGAGATCCACTTCCGGCAGCGCGATGGGCGCGCCTTCCACCCAGGTGGCGTAGGTCAGGGTGCGGCCCTGGCTGTTGCGCAGGGTGCCCAGGGGCATGGGATGGGCCGTGGCCGGATCAAGATCCAGGTCCTGGTTTCGAAGGGCTTGAAGCAGGTCTAGCTGCCGCAATTCCCGTTGGGGTTGGGCGATGGGGTGGGGGTCTTGCAGATTGGCGGTCACGAGCTTTTTTTCCACGAAGGTGAGCAGGGTCGCCAGCAGCACATGCTCCTGGGAACCGATGATCTTCGTGGTGGCCTCGAGCAGTTTGGGCAGCAGCACCTGGGGGGCCACGAGCAAGGTATCCGGGTTCGGGACGGCCAGGAAATGGTTCTGTCCCGGAAAAAGGTTTTCCCAGAATTCCGGCAGCAGCAGCATGGCGGCGGATCCGACGTTGGGATCCTTGAATAAGCTCCGATAGATTCCGCTGGGCAGTCGCTCGAAACCAGCCGCCTTGGCCTTCTCCCGCAGGTTGTGCAGGGCCTGGTCCAGGACATCTTCCATCGCGGATTCGAAAAGCACAGCCCAGGCTTTGGTCAAACGGTGATCCCCGATGCGCACGCGAAGGGTCAGGCCATCACAGAAAGGCCGGTGGAAGAAGGGCTCCCGCTCGCCAAGCCAATGGGGTACCAATTCCGGCAGCACCTCGTACTGAGAAAACTTCCAAGGTTCAGGCAGCGCCACCCCCGCCCGGTACAGCTCCGCCAGGGCATCCGCGTAGGCTAGGCGCTCCGCGGAGCTGAAGTGATCAAAGTCCTTCGTGAGTTCCTGGAGGCCGGGCAGGTCAAGGGGGATCGCGCGTTCCGCCAGAAGGCTTCCCAACTCGGGGCGGGGACCTTCTTCGGTGCGTTTGAAGAACTTGGAAAACAAGGCCATGGCTGCAACTCTTCCTAATTCTTCATGGTGGCGCGAACGGCGGCTTCTGTCAGCGCCTATTCTGAGTGTGATGGATCTGCTTGATACCCTTTCCCGCCCCTTGAGGGCCCTGCGCATCTCGGTTACGGACCGCTGTAATTTCCGCTGCCCCTATTGCATGCCCCGGGAAGTCTTCCCCGCGGACCACACTTTCCTGGACCGCAAGGAGATCCTGAGCTTCGAGGAAATCGAGCGACTGGCGAGGATCTTCGCGGGCTCGGGGGTCCGCAAGGTGCGGCTCACTGGCGGTGAGCCCCTGCTACGGAAGGATCTACCGGATCTGGTGCAACGGCTCGTGAGGATCCCCGGTCTTGAGGATCTAGCCCTCACCACCAACGGCTCCCTGCTTCAGGAATTGGCAAGGCCCCTGAGGGCCGCGGGGCTCCAACGCCTCACCGTGAGCCTCGATACCTTGGATGAAGCGCGATTTAAACAGCTCTGCGACGCCGAGGTTCCGCTTTCCCGAGTGCTCGAAGGCCTGGATGCCGCCCGCAGCGTGGGCTTCTCGCCCATCAAACTCAACTGTGTCTTGCAGCGCGGCGTCAATGACGACGAGATCCTTACCCTCGCCGCTTTCGCGCGGGACGGCGGCCACATTCTGCGCTTCATCGAGTTCATGGACGTGGGCACCAAGAACGGCTGGAAGCTCGACGCGGTGGTGCCTGCGCGTGAAGTCCTGGCGCGGATCTCGGAGCGATGGGACGGGGAACCTATCCAGGAGAGCCGCAACGGCCGCGTCGCGGAACGATGGCGCTACTCGGATGGTGGTGGTGAATTCGGCGTCATCGCCTCGGTCACGCAGCCCTTCTGCGGGGGCTGCGACCGGGCCCGCCTCAGCGCTGAAGGATCGCTCTACACCTGCCTTTTCGCCGCCACCGGCCTGGACCTTAAGACTCCCTTGCGCAACGGAGCCACGGATGCCGACATCTCCGCGCTCATCGGCAATGCCTGGAAGCGGCGCGAGGACCGCTACTCGGAGCTGCGCACCACCCAGACCGGATCTCTTCCCAAAGTGGAGATGTACCACATCGGGGGCTGAGCGGAGACCTGCCGCGTTTTCCGAGGGACATTTCTTCCCGATGAAAAAAATCCTTCATGACGTTAGGCTGGCGACATGAGTCCCTCGAGCCCGCCCCTCATCACCCGGCTGCACGCCGTTGCGCAGAATCTGTCGCCCGCCCAGCGCCGTATCGGCGATTGCCTGTTGGAGCACTTTGGCGAAGCGCCCTTTTGGGGGGTTGAGTATCTGGCGGCCAAGAGCAAGGTTTCGGTGGCCACCGTGGTGCGCTTCGCCCAATTTCTGGGCTATGAAGGCTTCCTGGATATGCGCCACGCGTTGGTGGCACAGGCCAAGCGGGAAGCGGGACCGGAGCATCGGCTCCTGCAGGCCCCCGTCGATGCGTCGGCCCTGCTGGTGGACGTGGCGACCCGGGACGTGACCAATATCCAGCGCACCGTGCAGGGCGTGAATGAAAAACTCCTCGGGGCCGTGGTGAAGCGACTCGCCGGGGCGCGCCATCGCTTGATCTTGGGCCGCGGCGTCAGTGCCTTGATGTCCGAGCATCTCGCCTACCTGTTGACCCAGGCGGGACTGCCCACGATTTCGGGAAGCGCGGCGGACTTCGCCACCCAGGTGGCCAATCTAACCTCCAAGGACGTGCTGGTGGCCTTCTCTTTCCCGCCCTACACCCGGGAGACCGTCGACGCGGCGGCCTACGCCCGGAAACACGCCGTTCCTTTGGTGGCCTTCACGGATCGCCTGGATTCGCCTTTGGGAAAATTGGCCGAGCACACGATGGTGATCGCAGGGGAGAACCTGCTCTATTCCTTCAGCCCCGCGGCCTTCTCCGTGGTGGCCCACGCCATCGCCACGACCCTGGCCTCCAAGGATCGCCAGGCGGCCCTGAAGCGCCTCAAGGAAGCGGATCGGGTAGCCCGGCCTCAGTTCAAGGAAGACTAAGCGGGTTCCCACCGGAATGTTGAGGATAGCGGGATCAGGTTTCAGAGATTCAGTTCCGCCCAGGCCCGGCCGGGAAAGTCGGGGGCTTCTAACTGGAAAAGGCGCAGCATGAAAATCATCTGGGCGCGGTGGTGGGTTTCTTCCAGCAGCATCAGACGCAAATAATTTTCAGGCGTGGAGACGTTGCCGAACTCGGTCTGGAAGGGTTCCGCTAAATCCATGGTGTGAAGGTCCGCGAGCATGAACTGGCAGCGCCGGGTGTGGGTCTCCCATGCTTTGAGAAGGTCGGAAGTG
>JANXXC010000230.1 GCA_025350765.1 Holophagaceae bacterium
TGGCCATCGGCATGGTGCTCATGCGGCTTCTGATGGCGTGGAAGGGCTTCGGCGAGAACCCCACGCGCCTATTGCCATGGATGCTGCTGCTGGCTGCGGCGGGCATGGGCGTCATGGCCATCGGCTGCACGCAGCACGCGCTATGGCGGCACGCGTCGGCGGCGTTGCTCTATGGCGCGGGCTATTCCATGGTCTACACGCTGCTCAATACCGCGGTGCTCAGCATCGTTTCGCCGGATCGCCGGGGCGCGGCCTTTGGCACTTTCATGTTCGCCTTCGATACGGGCATCGGCTTGGGAAGTTTCGGGTTGGGCTGGCTCATCGGAAAGGCGGGATTCGCGGCCGGTTGGCGGGCGGGCTTAGCGCTCATACTCTTGGGCCTGCCCTTGAGCCTTGCCATCGCCCGCCGCCGAACTGGGCTACCAGGTGAAGGTGTCCTGCCCCTCGAAGGAAGTCCTTAGCACCAGCTTCCCCTCCGCGACCAAGCCCGGGAGATCGTTGAGCAGGCGCGGGGCCCAGGCCATGTCGGGCTCCACGGTCTCACAGGTGGTGCCGGCCCAGCCGTTGCGCCCGCTGCGTTTCACCGCATAGAGGCATTGGTCCGCCATCTCAACCGCATCCTCCCAATGGAAGGCCGCAGGGTGGCCGGGCAGGATCGGAAAGGCCGCGAATCCCACCGAGCAAGTGCGCTGCAGGGTGACTCCGCCGCCCAGATCAAAGCGGTGGGTTTCTAAAGCCTCGCGAATCTTGCGGGCAATGCCTTCGGCGAAGGCGCGATCAGTCCGCCGCGCCACCACCAGGAATTCTTCCCCGCCCCACCGCACCAAAGTGTCCGTTTCGCGGCAGGCCCTGCGGAGGATCTCCGCGGCCTCTTTCAGCACCAGATCCCCGGCCGCGTGGCCGTAGGTGTCATTCACGGATTTGAAGTGATCCAAATCCACCAGGAGGAACACCAGGTCCTCGCCCTTCGGCAGGCCCGGTTCTCCCGTCACGAGGAAGTTCCGATAGACCCTCAGCACGCGGCCCTCTTCATCAGGCATGTGGAGGCTCAAGTAACGGCGGTTCCTCAAGTTGGTGAGCGCGTCCATCATGCTGGCCTCCTCCAGCGCGAGGTTCGCGTGATGTAGAGCCAGGTTGGCGGCCTGGAGATCCGCGGTGCGCTGCTGTACCAGGGCTTCCAAGGTCTGGGTCTGGCGCAGCAGCAGGGCCGTGCGCCAACGGATACCCAGCAAGACCAGGGCCACCACCGCCAAGGCCTCCAGCAAATAGACCCAGGGCTTCTGCCACCAGGGGCTGAGAATCGTGAAGGTCTGGGCGGCGGTGGGGCCGAATTGCCCGTTGGCATCGCCGAAGCGCACTTCGAAGGAATAGTCTCCCGGGGGCAGCGTGGTGTAGCGGGCCTCCCGCGCCGCGGTGTCGCGCCACGGATCCTCGAAGCCCACCAGGCGGACTTGGGATTTCAGGTGGGACTCATCTTGGAAACTGAGCGAGTTGAACCCGAAATCCATGCTGCGCCAGCGGTAGGGGATCCGCAGCTCTTCCCCCGCGCGCAAGACCCGGCCAGAGCCATCCTTCATCAAGGTGAGCTTGGCCAGCGGTGCCGCCGGAGGACCGTGGTAGAAGGCGCGATGTAATTGGGCGATGCCACTACTGAGGCCCACCCAGACATCGCCGTTGGAATCGAGAAACAGGGCATTGGCGGTGCAGTCGTCTCCGGGAAGGCCCTGGCTGCGGCCAAATCGCTCGAAGGGGGCGTTGCTTCGGGAGCCGTTCGGCGCACCGAGATTTCCTCGATTCCAGCGTTTCACGCCTTGGGTGGTGCCGAACCAGAACACCCCATTTTTGTCGCAATCCATGGAGACGATGTCGTCCTCGAATAGTTCGGTGGGCTCCTGGAGGTGCTCCTTCACTCTCCAGACACCCCCTTCCCGTGTCAGGTGGGTGAGACCGTGGATCGTCCAGTAACCGATCCACAGACTCCCGTCGGGGTCTCGGGCCAGGCTGCTTGGATTGAGTTCTTTCAAGCCCTCCGCAAGGCCAAAGCGGTGCCACCCGAGTCCATCCAAGAGACAGAGCCCCTGGTTCCCGGCGGTCCACACCAGTCCTTCGCGATCGACCAGCACGCGGTTGATGGTCTCGGTGCCGGTGCCTCCTGGCAATGCAACTTCCTGGGAGACGTAGGCACCGCCGACCTTGCGGAGGCGGTTCAATCCGCTTTGTTGGCCCCCCAGCCAGATGATTCCGTCTTTCCCCGCCGCAAGTGACATCACGGTGTTCTGCTTCATCGAAGGAAGGGCAATCTCACGGAATCGAACCTGGCCAGGCGCGCGGTAGAAGAGTGTGTTGGGAAGCGTGGAGTTGCCCGTGGGGCCAAGGCCACCCACCCAGAGTCCTCCAGCCTCATCTTCGGCGATGGCATAGAGGCTGCGTTCCCTCGTCTCGGGCACCAGCACCCAGCTGCGCTCCTTCCAAGCCACCATGCCACGGGGTGTGAGTGCCCAGAGGCCCCCATCTTTGCTGCGATGGACTCCCCAAACGTTGTCAACGGGGAGACCCTGCTTGCGGGAATAGGAGGTCCAGAGGAAGCGTCCTTCCAGTCGGTGAACGCCTTCCGCTGCCACCCACAGAGAGCCTTCTCGATCGGTCAAGGTGGTGTTGGCCCAGGGCGACGGCAGACCACGGTCTTCCCCAAGGACCCAAGTGCGGTCCTTGTCAAAGCAGGCGAGACCGCTATCCGTGGCGGCCCAAACTCGACCCTCCGAGTCCACGCTCAGCGCAGAACTCTGGGCGGGTTTGCCCGGCAACTGGCTGGTAAGATCTTCCGGCTCTGACTTCCACGCAGGGATGCGGATGAGCCGGGCGCTCCCTCTCAACCAGATGCAGCCGGATGGATCCACAACCATCGAACCGAAGCCGTCTTCCCTGATCTTGGCCGGGAATTCTGCCATTTCAAAACGCCCTCTCCATACTCGCACCAAGCTGGATTCCCGGTGTCCTTTTGCCCCCGAGCGGCGCAATACGTAGAGAGCGCCGCTGCGATGGTCCACCGCAAGGGTACTGGCGGCCCCAGAGGGAAAGCCCGCCTCAGGGTGAAAGGTAAGCCCGCCGTCCTCGCTCAGGGCGAGTCCAGTTCGGGACCCCATCCAGACACGGCTGGAGCCGTCCCGCGCGACTACCGCCCAGCCCTTGGGGTCCACACCCTGGGCCGTGGTCCAGGCCTGGAAGCGTTTTCCGTCAAAACGGAAAGGCCCGCTTTGGGTAAGGACGAAGAGGCCAGCGGCAGGAGACATGGGTTGCACATCTTGCACTTGAAGATCCGCGAGCCCTTCCGTCAATCCGAAGCCCCTGAACCGCTGGCCGTCATAACGGAACAGCCCGCCCTCCGTGCCGACCCAGATGTAGCCCTCGTCATCCTGCGCCATGCAGAGGGTGGCAAGATTCTTGAGCCCCTGGTCCGGCCCATAGGTCTTGAAGCGGTAGACACCTTGGGCCGGGGCCTGCAGGCAACTTGCGATGAACCCCAATACCAGCCAAAGGTTCCAAACCCATGGAATGCCACGGTGCCGGTGGTAAGCGTCCAATGAGGTGCCTCTACATCTTCCGATGAACCTTGTATACGCTGGCTTGGTCCCTGGGCGCGATGATTAATTCATCGATGTTGACGTGATCCGGCAAGGCCAAGGCCCAGCGGATGCATTCGGCGATGTCGCCCGCC
>JANXXC010000067.1 GCA_025350765.1 Holophagaceae bacterium
AATCGCTGTCATCGCTGGATAAAATATGGAAGGAAATTTATTATCCAGCGATTCCGACGATGAAAACGATCTGCACCGATCACAGAGCTGTGATCAAGATTTTGATTTGCCTTTCATCGAAGAAATCGCTGTCATCGCTGGATAAAATATGGAAGGAAATTTATTATCCAGCGATTCCGACGATGAAAACGATCTGCACCTATCACAGTGCCGTGATCAAGATTTTGATTTGTCTTTCATCGCAGGAATCGCTGTCATCGCTGGATAAAATTTGAAACGCAAATCCCTTCAAACCAGCTGTGGAATCGGTGGATCTGCTTCGTAGGTCCGGTACAAATTATCCCGCTCCAAGGGCTCAAACCCCGCGCAGCTGATGAGCCGCGCTAATTCCTTCTTTGTGAGGCCTTGGGGCGTTTGGGCGCCGGCGTCGTGGGCGATTTCTTCTTCGATGATGGTGCCATCCAGATCGTTGGCGCCGTAGCTCAGGCCGATCTGAGCTAGGCCCGGCGAGATCATCACCCAGTAGGCCTTGATGTGCGGCACGTTGTCGAGCATCAGCCGCGCCACCGCGATCTCGCGCAGGTCCATCTCGCCCGTCGTTTCGTGGATGACGTGGGTGCGGCTCAGCTCGTTGTTTTCGTTCTGGTAGGCCAGGGGAATGTAGGCGAGGAATCCATGGGTGCGGTCTTGCAGATCCCGCAGGCGCAGCAGGTGATCCACCCGATGTTTCGGTTCCTCGATGTGGCCGTAGAGCATGGTGCAGTTGGTGGGGATGCCTTTGGAGTGGCAGAGTTCCGCGTTCTTCAGCCAGACATTCGCATCTTTTTTGCCGATGCAAATCTGCTCGCGGATGCCCTCATCGAAAATCTCTGCGCCGCCGCCGGGGCAGCTCTCCAAACCCGCCGCGACGCAGCGATCCAGGAACTCCTCCATGGGGATGCCGCTGACCCGCGCGTAGTAGTCCATCTCCACCATGGTGAAGACCTTCAGATGCATGTCCGGGAACCGAGCTTTCAGTTTCCGGAAGAGATCCTCGAAATACTCGATCTTCAATTTCGGATAGTGGCCGGCCACCATGTGCAGCTCGCGAACACCCGTGTTTTCGGGCTTCTCCAGATCCTTGATGATGTCCTCGGCGCTCAGCACGTAAGCGCGCGGATCGCCGGGCTTGGCCTGGAAGGCGCAGAACTGGCAGTGGGTGTAGCAGATGTTCGTGTAGCTCAGGCGTCGGCTGGCCACGAAGTAGGTTTTCAAGCCGTGCTTCATTAATCGAACGTGGTGCGCCATGGCGCCCACGCCGGTGAGATCCTTGGTTCCATAGAGCCGCAGGCCGTCCTCGAAATTCAGACGCTCGCCACGCGCGACCTTGTCGGCGATGGGTAGCAGGCTTTCATCGCGGATGTAGGTGCGGAGCGGGCGGGAAAGGCCAGGCATGGGTAGTCCTCAGGAATCAGTTTAACGGAGTGTGAGCGGTGAGGTACGAGGTTTGAGGCACGAGGGGCGCGCCTTTGGCGCGCTAGAAGATGCGGCCCTGGCCGCCACCCTATTGACCCTCATGCCTCATACCTCGTTCCTCACACCTCGCCTCTCGCACCTACGAAGAAGCCCGCCGCATGCCTTTCACCGCGAGGCCCCAGATCAGCAGGATGAAGACCACGAGCTTAAGTAGGTGGATCCAGATCACTTCGAGGCCCACGCCCCTAAGCACGATGGCTCGCATGATGCGGATGAAATGGGTGACGGGAACGAGCTCGCCGATGACGCGGAAAGCCACGGGCATTCCGTTGAGCGGAAAGATGTAGTCGGATAAAAAGACCATGGGCAAAAACATCATGAAGCTCATCTGGCTGGCCTGGGCCTGGCTCTGAGCCACGGTGCTGATGCGCACTCCGATGCCCAGCATGGCCACGATGAAGAAAAAGGCCGACGCGTAGAGCAAGGGAATGGAGCCCGCGATGGGCACCTGGAAAATGCCCCAGGCGAGCACCAGCAGCACCGTCATCTGCGCGTAGGCCATGCCGATGACGGGAATCACCTTGCCCAGAAAAAGCTCCAGGGGGCGCACCGGTGTCACCATCACCTGATCCAGGGTGCCGCGCTCCTTTTCCTTCACGATGCTGGTGGAGGCGACCATCACGCAGGTCATGGACACGATGATGGCCACGAGGCCGGGAAGGATGAAATTGGGCGTGCGCAGGTTGGGGTTGTACCAGGGCCGGATGCGCAGATCGATCGCGCTTTGCGGTCGGGTGGCCTGGCCGTAGCCCATTCGGTCGAACATCAAGGAGGTGCCCCGGGTCTGGCCCACCCCGAACGCCACGGCCATGGCCTGATTGGCCACGGTGGCGTTGCTGGCGTCCACGATGATGAGCGCCTGGGCTGTGGACCCGCCGCGCAGTTTGCGCGCGTAGTCCGGCGGAAACCAGATGGCCACCTGGGCCTTGCCCTGGTCGATGGCGGCGCGGATTTGGGCCTCGGTCTCAACCTCTCCTTTCACGTCGAAATACTGGGTGGCGGTCATGGCCTGCACGAAGTCGCGGCTTTCCTGGCTGCGGCTCTCGTCGAAAACGATGGTGGGAAGGTGTTTCACGTCGTTGTTGAGAAAGCCGTAGATGGTGATCTGGAGCAGCGGGATGAAGAGCAGCATCACCAGCGTCAGCCGGTCCCGGCGTAGCTGTAGGAATTCTTTCCACACGAGGGCTCGAATGCGGTTCCACATGGTCAGACGCCTTCTTTCTGTCGCGACTGCTGCACGAGATCAATGAAAAGGTCTTCGAGGCTCGGCAGTTCCGGCGCCGTGGCCTCAAAGGAGAAGCCCTGCCGCCGGAGATCTGCGAGCACGGGATCGGGATTGGAATTCACCGCTAGGGACAACCGCACGCCGCGTCCCATCAATTCCGAGGAGATGATTTGGTGAATCCCCTGGGTGGCGCGTTGGAGCGCGCGGAATTGTTCGGTACGCAGCTCCAGCACCTGGCGGCCCATCTCCTCTTTGAGGCTGCGGGGCTTGCCGTAGGCCATGAGCTCGCCCGCCATGATGAAGGCCAAGCGATCGCACTGGTCGGCCTCTCCGAGGTTGTGGGTGGTCACCAGAATGGTCATGCCGTCTTTCACCAGGTCATCCATGGCCTCCCAGAAAAGCCGCCGACGAAGGGGATCCACGCCACTGGTGGGCTCATCTAGAAAGAGCATCTTGGGGCGGTGCAGGGTGCTAGAGGCCAGTGCCACGCGCTGCTTCTCGCCGGTGGAGAGGCCCGCCACCAGAAGGTCTACCAGGGGTTTCAGCTGCAACTCGCGAACCCGTTCCTGGATGGCGTCTTTCAGTGAAGCGCCTTCCAGCCCGTAGAGCTGGCCGAAATAGGCGAGGTTCTCGCCTACCGTCAAATCGTCCAGCAGGCTGAATTTCTGGCTCATGTATCCGATCTGCTGCCGCACTTGATCGGCCTCGGTGAACAGGTCGAAACCGAGGGCCCGAGCCCTGCCGGCGGTGGGCGTCAACACCCCGCAGAGCATCTTGATGGTGGTGCTCTTGCCCGCGCCGTTGGGGCCAAGAAAGCCGAAGACTTCGCCGGGCTCCACCTCGAAGGTAAGGTCCTTCAGGGCGGTGAAATCGCCGAAACGCTTGGTGAGGTTCTCGACCTCAAGGATGGGCTTAGGCATGGATGGCCGCTTCTTCCTCGGCTTCCACCAAAGCATGCAAAAAGAAATCCTCCAGAGTGGCTTCAGAGCGGACGACCTTCTCCACCCCCGGAATCGCCGAAAGCCTTGCGAGCAGAGGTTCCGCGGGCTGTTCAGGAAAGCGCGCGCGGATGATCTCGCCTTCGCCAAAAAGATCCATCGGAGCGAAAGCCTTCATGGCTTCCTGAACCTTCCTACGTTGGGGCGTCGTCACCTTGACCACGAGCCCTGGCAGCTTCGCGCGGAAGGAATCCAGCGTGCCCTGATCCAGAATCCGGCCCCCATGCATCAGGAGCATGTGATGGGCGTATTCGGCCTCGTCCATGTAGGGCGTCGAAAAAAGAATGGCCACACCCTCGTCGTGGACCTGGTGCAGCAGCTCCCAGAATTCGCGCCGGGATACGGGGTCCACGCCGGTGGTGGGCTCGTCCAGCAGTAACAATCTCGGCTTTGGCAGCAGGCCCACGCAGAGGGCGAGTTTCTGCTTCATACCTCCGGAAAGGGCTCCCGCCATGCGATGCCGGAAACGGTCCAGATCCATCGAGGAGAGCAACTCCGTGATACGGGCCTGGGGCGATTTCAGCCCATAGAGCCCCGCCTGGAGTTTCATGTTTTCTTCCACCGTCAGGTCCGGGCTCAGCGCGAAAACCTGCGGCACATAGGCCGTGTATTCCGGTTCCACCGTGCGTTCGATGCGGCCTTGGGTGGGTGTCTTCAGGCCCATGAGCATGCGAAAAGCCGTGGTCTTCCCCGCGCCATCGGGCCCGATGAGGCCCAGGAGATCGCCTTCGTTCAGCACCATATCCAGATCCCGCACGGCCTTCGTCCCGTTGGGATAGGTGCAGGAGAGCGACTCCGCGCGGAGCAGGGTCATCGAGAGCCTTGGGAGGCCGGAGTGGCGCTCAGCTTCACATCCACCGCGAGGCCCGGCAGCAGCCCCAGATCAAAGCCCTTGGGAATGTTCACGCGAGCGGGATAGACCAGGTTCACGCGCTCCTCGCGGGTCTCCACCATCTTCGGCGTGTATTCGGGTTCGCTGGCGACTTCATCCAGGGTGGCGTCCAAGCTGCGCTTGTCGGGCGTCAGCACCGTGACCGCCATGCCCAGATGGGCCCTGGCCTGGATCTGTTGGGGCAGGTAAACCCGCACCCACAGCTTGTCCGTGCGGGCGAGGGTGAGGACCGGCTGCCCGGCTTGGAGGACCGATCCCACTTCCCGCAGGCGGTGAACGATCAGGCCATCGAAGGGCGCGCGGATCTCGGTGAAGGAGGCCTGCACGCGGGTTTGATCCAGAGTTGCCTGAGCCCGCTTGGCGTCCGCCGAGGCGCCCGCCCGCTGTTCGGAGCGGGCACCGGCCTTCAATTCCAGCAGGCCTTTCTGTTGCAGGTTCAGGTTCGCGCTAGCCCGTTCCCGCTCGGTTTGAGCCTTGTCCAGGTCCGCCTGGGAAATGATCTTGTCCACCAGCAATTGCTGGGTGCGGCGAAGCGTGCTGTCGGCCATTTTCAGGGCGGCCTCCGCGTCGTGGACTCGGGCCTCGCCCTGGGCGATGTCCTCGGGCCGCGTGCCGTTGGACAGTTCCAGGCGCTTAGCGTCCACCGCCCGGAAGGCCGCCACATCGCGGGTCACGGCGGCATCCAGCTCTTCCGCGGTGATGCGCGCCAGCAGATCGCCCTGCTTGAAGCGCTGGCCTTCCTGGACCTTCAACTCGGTGAGCCGTCCCGATACGCGGGGGCCAAGATCCGTGAGGTAGGCCTCCACCCGGCCGTTAAGCACGGGGCTCTTGTCGCGGTCGCAGGCGGCGAGCCCGAGCAGGGAAAGCGTCCCGATGATCGAGGCCAGATGCTTCACCTTCACCTGATTATCAGCTTCCCTCAACATAAAAAAGCGGAACACGGGAAGCACAGAAGCCTCACGGAAGAACACGGAAACCCAGGCCCAGAGCCTCGTCCAGCAGGGGCCATTGGATGAGGGCGCGACCATGATCGCTATTGGGGGCGAGTCAGCGGTCGCGCCCTCATCCCCGGCGCGACGCGCCGGTGCCCGCGTTCCGCGGGCGGCCGTTGCGCGCCACCGCACGACTCCCTCTGTGTCCTCCGGGCTTTTTTCTGTGTCCTCTGTGTTCCAGCTTTTCGACAGCGGGTTTGCTGGGGCTGAGTAAGGCCGATAATCGGGCAACTTCATCTTCACTCCACGGAAAACAAATCGGCGGGCAGGGGCTTGGAAGGATGGGCCGCCACGCCGCGCCAGAACAGCTCGAACCAAGCCCGCTCGGCCTTGGCCACGGCCTGGCCCACGGGCACCTGGGTGATGCGTTCCACGAAGGAGGGCACGAGATCAAAAATCTCCATGAACATCCGCACCAGGAAAAAGCCTGTCACGCGGGTATGGAGATCGCTGCGGAGGTCGCCCCGCTCGATGCCTTGATCGATGATGGCCCAATTGCATTTGGCGGCCCGCTGGATGTGGCGCGCGATGGCGTCCTTGGTGCCTTCGGTGCCGCCCAGGATCTGCCCCCGCAGCACCGCACGGAAGCCCGAGTCTTCCCCGAAATGCCGCCAGTAGATTCGGCTGATTTTCCACAATCGCAGCGCCGTGGGTTCGGTGTTCGAAGGTGCCGACAAAAGCTCCAGCTCAACGGCGAGGGGCGGCATCTTGCGCTCCAACAGGGCCAGGAACATGGCCTCCTTGCTATCGAAGTGGTAGTAGATCAGCGCCGGATCGCAGCCCGCTTCCCGGGCGATGGCGCGGATGCTGGCGCCGCCCATGCCGTTCTCCGAAAACACCCGCTGCGCCGCGTCCAGGAGACGCGTGGTGTCCACCTTCAACGTCTTGGGTCCCCGGGATTTCCGGGGCGC
Source organism: Holophagaceae bacterium (assembly GCA_025350765.1). Taxonomy (GTDB): domain Bacteria; phylum Acidobacteriota; class Holophagae; order Holophagales; family Holophagaceae; genus JANXPB01. Next base: position 6,534 of record JANXXC010000067.1, read on the forward strand.
GGGGGACTTCACGAAGACTCCATTTCAACGACTGTTGAATAATGCGATCCAGGCAGCCGCTCCGCAAGGGGATATTTCATCAATCGTTGAAATGTGTGGATGAGGGCTTGGGATTTTCGATTTAGGGATGCGCCTCCGGCGCGACCTTTCTGAGCCTCAACGAGGTCCGAGGTACGAGAAATCCGTGGTGAAGCCACGCGCCACCAATCGAAAATCAAAAATCGAAAATGAGGTAAGAAGCAACCCCAACTCTCGACCTCAATCACGGGCATAAAAAACCCCGGCATAGCCGGGGTTTCAGTGATGAGCGACGGGCTACTCGACGGAGATGGGCAGTTCCGTGGTGTAGTCCAGGGGCGTGATATCGGCTTCTTCGAAGGCGATGCGGCTTTCTTCTACTTCGCGCACCGCGACCTGCGCCCAAAAGCTCGCGAGCTTCGGCGCATCCTGCGCCTGGCCCTGCTTGGTCATGGGCACGATCACCTCGACCTTGGGATAGGCGCCGCGCTGCAACTGGTCGCAGCGCTTGCCCGCCACCGAGACGAAGCGGTACTTATTGGCGATTTCATCGGGAACATGAACGATGGTGCGGACCATGGACGACTCCTGAACCCTGAAGTCTAGCGGAATAGACGACATCAATCCATCAGAAGAAACGGATGGTGCGCGGTGGTTCATGATTTCCTTCCGTGGGTTGGCCGCGACTCTGTTCTATTGGCAGGATCCCCCGGCTTAAGAGTCGAGTTATCGGGAACCGAACGTTGGAGTGTTGATGCGCTAATGGATGAGGACGATCCTCGTGTGCCTGCTGGGTCTGTCTTTGCAGGCGGGCGCCGAGGGGAATGGCAAGGCCGAAGCGCCTTCCGCGAGCCATCAGGTGAAGTTGCGGTATGGCGCCGTGGATGCAGTGTCGGGTGCCTTGGAGCTCAACATCCCCATCGGTCCCCGGCTTCCGGGGCGCCTTCCCTTGGGCTTTGTTTGGAGCTTCAACCACCAGGACCAGGAAAGCCATCAGTCCGTCACAACCATTGCTGTCGGGGGGCGCTTCAGCCCCATCATCTGGCCGTTGACCACCCAAAACCGTTCCATGGTGATGACCGTGGTGGTGGGGGGCCAGCCCTGGACCTTCCAAAAAAGCGTGGCTGCAGGCGTGACCCTTCCTACCGATACGCAGATCCGCGCCTGGATGGCCGCTCGGGGCGTGGATGACGGTTCCGCGGACGCCGCCGCCTCGGGAGGATTCAACCCCGTCTTCCAACTGTCAGCCCTATACCCCTCGTCGGACGGCACCCGCTTCCTGGTCTACTCCCAGTGGCAGGTCACGCAAATCGGCGGAAGTGGTCAGACCACGGCCCTCGTCGGCAAGCGGATCACGATCCTGGACACAGATAGGGCCATCTACACCACCAGCCCCACGGCTTCCACCTCCTGGATCCGCAGCCTCTGGGGGGACCGGATCCAGATCACCTCCTTGGCCGCTCACCCCGGCGCGGGCACCAACATCACCATCCTCAACCAAGCCACCAATGCCTCCATCACCCTGGTGGTGGCCGAGACCGGACCCCGGACGACGGACACTTCCAATCTCCGCATCGTGCCGGTCCGAATCACTGTCACCAACACCCTGGGCTATTCCACTGTGACGATGGATGGAACCTACACTGAGTCCCAAAGCTGGTGGTCTCCGAATTTGCGCTGCGGCGACGCCCCTGTCCAGCCTTACGCCTTGGGCATTTGGGACAGTGGGTTCTCGCCCACCTCCATGACCGCCAATGGGACTACGACTTTCACATCGGCGGGGACCGCCCCCATCCAGATCACTCACCCCACGGGCTTGACCGAAAAGTTCGAATACGACTTGACCGGCGGCAACTGGGGCGGCCTGAGCTACAACCCCTGCACCGGCTATTGGATGGGCTTCAAGGCCAAGTGGCCCGCCAACGCCAACGGCGAACTAGCGAACGACGGTATCTCGGGCGTCTCAAAGGTGGTTTTCACCGGAAACGGCGTGGACCAATCCGTGGTGATCGCGCGCAAGCAACCCCAGTACGACACCAGGAGCACCCTGATCCCCGGCGACCACCAGACGGCGGTGCTGCATTACGGGAACAGCGCGTCCACGGGGGCCTATCTCGGAACCATCCTCACCCATCCAAGCAGCGCGGGCGTCACCGGCTACATCAACGATGCCCAAGGCTACTTCTTTGCCAGTTCGGCGATCCTGAAGGCCGAAGCGGTGACAGGGAGCGGATCGGTGGGCACCGGCTTTCCATCGGGTTACAACGTCTACCAGACCACCGTCTTTGATGGCTTCGACCTGCGCTGCTGGGCCAATCCCACCGGCACCCTGGCCCAAGGCCTCGCCATCCAGGCCAGTCCACGTCGGGTGAGCGTCAGCACCCCGAACCTCCCCTCGAAAATTTCCATCGCCTCGGGCTGGGACGGCTTCGGCGGCACCCAGACCGACGAGTACACAGACGCGCCCGCCGCGCCCGCCTTCAGCGCCGTGCCGGTCTGGTACGGTTCCCTGTCCACCCCCAACGCGCCCATTCAGCGCACCGGCGTGATCACCCGGCATTGGGACAGCGTCAAGATGCGCCTCATGACCGACACGGACACAAAGTCCGTCGGGGGACCGGGTCTGGCGTCCTTGCGGCAGATCACCACCACACCGGTCAATTGCGGGACCAGCACCTACACCTATGATTCCCTGGGCCGCGTGCTCACCGTGACCGGCGCCCGGGGGGCTTTCACCGCCACCGAGACGCGGGTCTACAGCGGCGCCAACCCCAATCCCGATGGCATCACCAAGACCCTTCAGGGCCCGGTCGGGAGCTACCTTCCCAACCCCTCCCAGATCGGAATCGCCGCCGGCAAGACCTATACCTATGGCCCGGGCCCCTCCTATTTCCTGACCTCCGAGACCGACAAGACCGACGGGCGGACGGTGAGCTATTCGCCGGACCTCTACGGCCGTTCCACTCAAACCACCGATGTCCTGGGTTTTGTGACGCACACCACCTTTGATCCCTGGGGCCGGGGGCCTACTTCCGTGAGCCGGGATGCCAAGGGCTCCGTGGGGAGCGTGAGCACAAGCATCACTTACAACCTCGCTGGCCAGGTCCCGAGCGAATCCACCACGGTGGATGGCAAGACGCTCACCACCACGCGCGCCTTTGACGATTTGGGGCGAATGCTTTCGGAGACCAAACCCGGCGGGCGCAAGCAGACCACGCGTTATACCCCGTTCGGCCAAGTGGATTACCAGAGCCCCTGGCTGCTGCCGGGGCAAAGCGATTTCGGCGGGACTCAACTCACCTATGACCTTAAGGGCCGCGTCACCTCCACTACGTACCGGGGCAAGCTGGTGGCCTCTACCCCCAGCGATCCGACCTGGAATGGCAGCGGCGCGGTGAGCACCTCGTATGGCCCCGGGGCCAACGCGGGCGATCCCAACGGAAGCCGCACGGAGCTGACGGACTTGTTGGGCCAGCGGACCAGCGTCACGGACCAGGCCAACCACGTCACCACTTTCGGCTACGACCAGGATGGCCACCTAATCTCGGTTCACCAGGGGAGCCAGACCCGGACCTACGCCTACAACGATATGGGCTGGCTGCTCAGCCGCGTTGAGCCCGAGGAAGGCACCACGACTTTTAGCCAGTTCTCCCTGTTCGGCAAGCCCATGACCAGCCTCCAGACGGGGCGGAATCGATCGGCCACCGTCACCACTACCACCAGCCTGAACGCCTTCAACCTGCCCTCTCAAGTCACGGTGAGCGCGACGGGGGCCCAAAGCCTGACCCAGTCCCTGAGCTACGATCCGGCGACGCGCGCGCTCACGTCCATGAATGAGACCCAAGCCTTCGGGACTCTCACCGAGACCTACACCGGCGACGAGCTCGGCCGCCCTCTCACCAAGACCGTCCGCGACGAAGCGGGCATGAGCTTTTCCATGTCCCAGGCCCTGGACACCCAGGGCCACGTCACGCGGTTCACCTATCCCAGCGGCGGCGGGCGGGCGGACCAGGTGGCGACCTTCGCCGTGGATGCCACCTTCCGGGTGACGGACGTGAACCTGGATGGCGTCCAACGCGGCCACATGGCTTACGACGCGGTGAGCGGCAGCGCGACCACGAACGTGCTTACTTACGGAAACGGCGCCACCACCACCACCAAGGTGGATCAGGAGCGCCTTGCTCAGGTCACCCATCAAGGCGCCGCGGGCGCCCTGCTGGAGAACAGCTTGGTTCAGTGGAGCGACGCGGGCCTGATGGTGAAGCGCGGGAACGATAGCTTCCACTACGACGCCCTCCAGCGCCTCGATGGCGCCACGGTGCAGGGCCTGAACGTGGGCGAAGTCCTTACCCAGACCTTCGGCTACGACCCCTACGGCAATCGCGCCTCCAGCGCTTTCACCTACGCCGGGCCCCAGAAGCCCGACGAGGTGCTCGCCTGGACCGCCCCCCCCGATGCCACCACCAACCAACTCCCCGCCCAGGTCACAGCCCCCCAGCGGGCCCCTGGACACCGGCCGCCAGTACGACGACCTGGGACGGCTGACTCAGGCGCTGGCGATCCCCGGCAACCTGTCCACCTTCACCCAGTGGACCTACGACGCCGCGGGCAGCGTCATCTCAGAGAACGGCGCGAGCTACCTCCTGGACGCCGCGGGCCTGCGCTTCCGCCGCACACGGAGCGACGGCAGCCTGCAGTACACGGTGTACGGCTTCAACCATGAGCCCCTGGCGGTCTTTGAGCGGGCCTCGATTTCAGGCGCCGCCCCCACCACCCTGAGTCGGATCAAAACCTTTGCCCTCATCGGTCCGCCTTTGGAGCTCTGCGACGCGAGCATCGCCCTGCCCGCCACCGCCGTGACCTGCTACATCGGCGACGCGATTTCCTTCGAGGGCACCAGCTCGAACGGCACCAGCTGGACCTGGGATTTCAAGGACACCACCACGGCCCAGACCAAGCTGGCGTCCCACGCCTGGACCGCCGCGGGCACCTACGCGGTGAGCTTCACCGCCCGGGCCTCGGGGTTCCGCCCAGGGACCGCGACGGTGACGATCACCGTGCTCACCCCCAGCGTCGCCATCTCCGTGAGCCCTGGGGTAGCGACGCTACTGACGGGGGCCACGGCCACCTTCACGTCGTCCGTGACGGGCACCACCAACTTAGGCGTATCCTGGACCGCGAGCGCCGGGAGTCTGAGTTCCACGACGGCGCAAAGCGTGACCTACACTGCCCCGAGCACGCCGGGGACCTATACCATCACCGTGACTTCCCAGGCCGATCCCACGAAGACCGCCACCGCCACGGTGACGGTGAACGCGCCCGTGGGCATCACCCTGGACAAGGGCACGGCCACGGTGGCCACCAACGGAAGTACGACCTTCCAGGCCACGGTGACGGGCACCACGAACACCGCGGTGACGTGGAGTTTAACGAGTGGCGGCGGGACCTTGAGTTCCACCACCGCGAACCCCGTGACGTTCACCGCGCCGGGCACGGCGGGGACTTACACCCTTACCGCGACGTCAGTGGCTGACCCCACGAAGACCGCGTCGGCGACCCTCACCGTCACGTCGGCCGTGGTGATCACCCTGGACAAGAGCGCGGCCACCCTGGCGACGGGGACCAGCACCACCTTTCAGGCGACGGTGGCAGGCACGACGAATACGGGCGTGACGTGGAGTTTGATCAGTGGGGGCGGAACCTTGAGTTCCAGCACCGTGAACCCCGTGACCTTCACCGCGCCGGGTACCGCGGGGACCGTAGTCCTGCGGGCTACGAGTCAAACGGATAGCACCAAGGTCGTCGAGGCGACCATCACGGTGGTGGCAGGGGTGGTGATCAATTTGAACAAAACTACGGCCACGGTGGCGACGGGGGCGAGCACCACGTTTCAGGCCACCGTGACGGGGACCACGAGCACGGCGGTGACGTGGTCCATCCAGAGCGGCGGTGGGCGTCTGAACAGTACGACTTTGAACCCCGTGACGTTCACCGCGCCGGGAACGGCTCAAGCCGTGGTCCTAAGGGCCACCAGCGTGGCGGACAGCACAAAGTTCACACAAGCCACCATCAGCGTGGTGTCGGGTGTCGTCATCAGCGTGAATCCCACATCTTTGACCCTGATGCCGGGGCAAAGCACGAGCCTGACGGCGACGGTGAGTGGCACGACGAACTTAGGTGTGAATTGGTCTGCGTCGGGCGGAGCTTTCGGCTCCGCGACCGCGAATCCGGCGACCTATACGGCGCCCGCGACGGTGGGCAGCTACACCATCACCGTGCAGAGCCAATCGGATCCCGCCAAGGTGGCGGTGGTCGCGGTGACCGTTTCCACCGTGGCCCGGCCCGTGATTCAAAACTTTCAGGCGATGCCGTCTACGATAAGTAGCGGCGGCTCCTCGACGCTGACTTGGTCTGTCTCGAACGTCACATCAGTGACGATCTCCGGCATCACCGGAAGCCAGGCGGCCAGCGGCAGTTTGAGCGTCAGCCCAACGGCCACCACGCCCTATACCCTGACCGCGACCAACGCGGCGGGGACGGCAACGTCGAGCGTGCAGGTCACGGTGTTGGGACCCCTGACAGCGACCCGAATATTGCACCCTGATGGCGTCCTTCACTCATTCAGGTTCACCCACCATCCGCGTTAGCCTATTCCCCTCTGGAGGTTCCATGGAACGTGGTCATCTGTGGCAGTCCTGCTTCAAGCTCAACTTGCGCATGTTGGAGATGAACGGCGGGGGTATTACCGACGAGATGGCGGCGCGCCGCCCGGCGGAAGGGGTCTCCTGCCCGGCCTGGATCATCGGGCACCTGACCCATTCCCGCCACGGTCTCATCACGCGTCTGGGGGGCACCGTCCCCGAGGCGTCCATTTGGAAGGAGACCTATGGCCGGGGCGGGGAGGGCGGGTCGGCGCATTTGGGGTTTGCGGCGCTGTGCGAAGCCTTCAACGCCACCAGCGAAGCGCTGAAGGAGGCTCTCCGCGCGGTGCAGGACTGGGACCTGCCTACCGCGAATCCTTTCACGCACTCGGACCAGCCCCTGGAGCAGCTCGTGGCCTTCCTCTACATGCACGAGTGCTACCACCTGGGGCAGATCGGGCTGATGCGAAAATTGTATGGATTGAAGGGGGTGGTCTAAGGTTGCGGGGCATTCTGAATTTTGATTTTCCACCCCAGACCGCTCATCCTGACCTTCACCATGAAAATTCTCCTCGGCATTCCCGGTGGTATCGCGGCATACAAGGCGGCGGACTTGGCGCGGCTGTTGACCAAACGCGGGCATACCGTTCGCTGCGTGCTGACCGAGGCGGGCTCGCGTTTCATCACGCCGCTGACACTGGCTTCACTCACGGGGGAGCCCTGTTTCGGCGCCAATCCCGACATGAATGAATGGCGCCCCAGCCCCGTTATCGAACACATCGAATTGGCGCGCTGGGGGGATCTCGTGGCCATCGTGCCCGCCACCGCCGACAGCCTGGGCAAGACCGCCAACGGCCTCGCCAATGATCTGCTCTCCACCATTTTGTTAGCGACGACAGCGCCAGTGCTTTGGGCCCCGGCCATGAACACCGCTATGTGGGAGCACCCCGCGGTGCAAGCCAACGTGGCGCGGCTGAAGTCCTTCGGCCACGCAATGGTGGAACCTGTCGAAGGCATCCTGGCCTGCGGAGAAGAAGGCGCGGGGAAACTCGCGGACATCGAGCGCATCGCCGACGCCATGCGCGCGTTGGGTAGTGTCCGGCAGCCTTCGTTGATGGGAAAGCGCGTACTTGTCACCGCCGGCCCCACCCGCGAAGACCTGGATCCCGTGCGGATCTTGACGAATCGCAGCACCGGGAGCATGGGTATCGAGATCGCGCGTTCATTGCGGGATGTGGGCGCCATCGTGCATCTCGTCCTGGGGGGCGACCTGGCAGCACCTTATGGCATCGAGACCCTTCGCGCGCGGACGGCGGCGCAGATGATGAGCGCTTGCGCGGAGCTGTGGCCCCGGATGGACGGCTGCATCGCCGCCGCCGCCGTGGCAGATCAGCGGCCCGAAACCATCGCGGGCGAAAAAGTAAAGAAGGGCGACGGCCCCGAAAATCTTGTGTTGGTGCGCACTCCGGACATTCTGCTGAACCTCGGTGCGCAGAAACGGGAGGGCCAGTGGTTGTTGGGTTTCGCCGCCGAAAGCGAACATCACATCGATCACGCCCACGGAAAACTGATGAAGAAGAAACTAGATGCGGTCTTCGTCAACGACATCTCCAATGGCAAAGCCTTTGGCGATCAGGAAAACACCCTTACACCTGTCGTGGCTCAGGGGCCGCAGGCCGCGCTGGGGCCCTTGCCCAAGGATCGGCTCGCCCAAGCGTTGGTGGGGTGGTGGGCGGAGCGGCTTGGCCTCCAAATCGAAAATCAAAAATAAAAAATCGAGAACTCCTAAAGGTACCGCTCCTTCACCACACCGAGGTGGTGCCGCAGGTGCCCGGCCATGACGCAGGCCAAGGCGCGGACGCTCATGGCGTTGTGGTTGGCGGTGCCGCGGAGCTCCAGCATCTCGGGGGCCATGTTGCGGAACATGCGCAGATTCCCTTGGCGGGCGAGACGGAATTCCTCCAGCAGGTCTTCCAGGCGGCATTGATCGAAGGCCGATGCAGCGACGAAATCGTCCTCGTCGAAGCTTGGCAGGTTCGTGGTGTCCTTACGGGAAAAGCGCAGGGCCCGATAGGCGAAAATCCGCTCCCCATCCACGAGATGTCCCATCAATTCCCGGAGGCTCCACTTGCCCGGCGCATAGCGGTGGCCCGCCTGGGATTCCGGGATGGAAGCCAGCAGCGCCAGCTCATCCAGGTTGGATTCCAGGGCTTCCAGCACATTCGATTCCGGAACCTTAGACACGTAGGCCTCGTAGGGCGCCGCGTATTCATCAGGCTCCGGGCGGGCGATGAGATCGAGAGGCATGGGGACTCCGTCAGACGATTTCCGATTATTAATTTTTGATTTGCGCCTCAGCCGTCTTCGGTTCCTCGCACCTCACACCTCGTGCCTCGTAACTCACAGCGCCGGGTCCAGCCACACTAGCGTCTCCGAGGGAGGGCCCACCACGTCGCCTACTCGGACGGCTACTACGACGATCCAGCCTTGAGGCCGATTGAGTTCCGATAGACCAATGCGCAGCCGTTTGCCAGGGGCCGGCAGATTGGGACGGCGACGTTCCACCACTAACTCGCCCCTCGCAACCACGTCCCTGGGGCCCGGTTTCACGGTGCTCAAGGGGAGGTAGAAGACGCGCAGTTGCTCCAGTCCCACCAGGGATTCGCCCCTGATATCGCGGGAGGGTAGATTCACTTCCAACTGCCGGAGCCCCACCCAGTGAGCCTCCGGGGCCTGGGGCTCGGCGCGGGGGTGCGGAATGGGATCCCCCTTGCGCCCGCAGGCGGCGGATGAAATTGCAAGCAGGAAACCCAGTCCGGCGTTTGTTAGGCTAAAGGTTCGCATCCCTTTGATGATGCCGGAATTTTGAGGCTTCGTATGCCAGTGACGAAAGTATTGATCGCGAATAGAGGGGGCGAGGTCCCCTCCGCGACCCGCGAAGCGGGAGTGGGAGCGAAGCGATCGGGGACCGGTCCCCGGACATGGATGATGGCGGGGAAAAAGTTCGGAGCCGAATCATGCCAGTGACCAAAGTATTGATCGCGAATAGAGGGGAAATTGCGTGCCGCGTCATCCGCACCTGTCGCGAGATGGGTATCTCTACCGTCGCCGTTTATTCCGACGCGGACAGGGGCGCTCTGCACGTGCGCATGGCGGACGAGGCTTACAACATCGGCCCCGCGCCCGCGCGCGAGTCCTACCTGGTCGTGGAAAAGATTCTCGAAGTCGCCAAGAAGTCTGGGGCTGATGCGATCCACCCGGGCTACGGATTCCTCAGCGAAAACGCCGAAGCCGCCAGACTTTTCACCGAGCACGGCATCACCTTCATCGGCCCGCGCCCCGAAACCATCGTGAGCATGGGGTCCAAAACCGCCGCGCGGGTTGTGGCCATGGAAGCTGGATGCCCGGTGGTGCCGGGCATCCAGGAAACGATGTCCGACGATGACCTGTTGGTGGAGGCCGAGAAGATGGGCTTTCCCGTCATGGTGAAGGCCGCCATGGGCGGCGGCGGCAAGGGCATGCGGCTGGTGAAAAGCGCTGAGGAATTGAAGACGGGATTGCCTCGCGCCCGCGGCGAAGCGCTTTCTTCTTTTGGCGACGATAGCGTCTACATCGAGAAAGCCATCCTTCAACCGCGACACATCGAGATCCAGGTCTTCGGAGACCAGCACGGCAATTACGTCTACTTGTGGGAGCGGGAGTGTTCCGTGCAGCGGCGACATCAAAAGGTCATCGAGGAAGCCCCCAGCCCTCACGTGACGCCTGAGATGCGCGCAGCCATGGGCGAAGCAGCTTTGAAAGTAGCGCGGGCCGTGAATTACGTGGGCGCGGGCACCGTAGAGTTTTTGGCGGATGCGGATCGTAACTTTTACTTTTTGGAGATGAATACGCGGCTCCAAGTGGAGCATCCCGTCA
>JANXXC010000110.1 GCA_025350765.1 Holophagaceae bacterium
CGGAATGGCGCGGAGCCTTTCAGGAAGCGGTGGGATCCGGAGACACCCCATCCGCCCAGGATCTGGTGAATCAAATGGAGGACCTCGGGCTGGCCCAACACCTGCGGCAGATGATCAAAACCTACCGCCTTGAAGAACTGCTCTCCGCCCTCGACTAGGAGTAGTCCATGCTCGTGCCCCCCAGCGATATCCTCATCGTGGACGACAATCCCGCGAATCTCGATCTGCTGGCAGGTCTGTTGCGGGAGCACAAATTCAAGGTGAGGGCCGTGCCTTCGGGACGCATGGCCCTGGACGCGGCACGGCGCAATCCGCCGGAGCTCGTGATGATGGACATCACCATGCCTGGGATGAATGGCTACGAGGCCTGCGAGGCCATGCGCAGAGACCCTGGCCTGGCGGACATCCCCGTGATCTTCATCAGCGCCCTGGATGACCCCCTGGACAAGGTAAGGGCCTTCCAAGTGGGCGGAAGGGACTACGTCTCCAAACCCTTTCACGCGGAAGAAGTCATTGTCCGCGTGGAGCACCAGGTCCGGATGGTCCGCCTTCAGAAAGAACTGAAGACCCAGAACGACAACCTGCTCGACGCCAACTTGAAACTCCGCGAGATGAACACCTTGAAATCCAATTTCACCGCCATGCTCGTCCACGACATCCGGTCCCCCATGACCGTAGTCGGCATCGCTCTGGGCGCGGCCCACGAGGATCCGGGGCTCTTCGCCGTCATCCGCCCTCAAGCCCAAGCTTCCTATGTGAAGATCCAGAACCTATTGGAGGAGATGCTGGAGGTCTACCGCAGCGAAAGCGGGCAGATGCCCTTCGAATTCGCTGCGTTCGCGCCCAACCCGTGGCTAGAAAAGATCGTCTCCACCCACCGCCATCTGGCCGCCACGGGCGATCTGGAGTTCCAGTACCAGGCCGCGCTGGAGCTTCCGGATCTGGTCGGCGACGCCTCCAAACTGGAGCGCGCCGTTACTAACTTAATCACCAACGCCTTCAAATTCACGCCTCGGGGTGGTGCCGTGCGCGTGGAGGTCTCGGTGGATCATGGGGCCGGGGTGGAGTCGGGGTTGCGATGGCTGCGCGTCACCATCACCGATACGGGCCGCGGCATTCCCGCCGAAGAGCTGCCTTTTATCTTCGATCCCTTCCGCCAGACCCGAACCCAGGATTCCACCGCGGGCGTAGGATTGGGGCTCGCCATCGTGCAGCGCATCATCGCGGGCCACAAGGGGCGCATTAGCGTCAACAGCCAGGTGGGCTTCGGCACCACCTTCACCGTGCAGTTGCCGTGCTAGAGAAGGCACAATAAGGGCTTCCCTTGGAGTACCCATGCGTCTGCTGCCCATCCTCGTGCTCGGCCTGCCCCTCGTGTCGCCGTTGACGGCCCAGACAACTCCTTCCTCTAAAATCAAAACGGTGATTCCCGTGGAAAGCCCCATCAAGTCGCTGATGCAGCAGCGCGCGGTCCGCTTCCTGAACCTCGTCAACGAGGGCTACAAGGCTCTCTACACCGTTCAGCAGGAAGCCGCCTGGGCCGCCAGCACGGACGTGAAGCCGGAGCACGATGCCGCCGCTGAAACCGCGGGCAAAGCCTTTGCAGCCTTTACGGGCAATCCTGCGGTGATCGCCGAAGCCAAGGATCTCCTGAAGCACAAGTCCGAACTGGACGCCCTCACGGTTCGAGAATTGGACCGGGTTCTGCTGAACGCCGCCGAAGGCCCCATGACCAACCCCAGACTGGTGTCGGATCGCATCGTCGCCGAAACCGCGCAGGCCAGCATCATGAACGGGTTCCAGTTCAAACTGAAAGGCAAGCCCGTCACCGCCAACGCTCTCGACGACGTGCTCTTCAAGAGCAAGGATTTGGAAGCGCGGCGGCACGCCTGGGAGGCCAGCAAGGAGATCGGCGTGCCCCTGAAACCGGGTCTCGTGAAGCTCCGCGACCTGCGCAACGGCGTGGCCAAGGAATTGGGTTACAGCGACTATTTCAGCCTGCAGGTGGCCAAGTACGGCATGACCACCGACGAGATGCTCAAGCTCTGTCGCCAGAGCCGCAAGGAGCTGATGCCCCTCTACCTCCAGCTCCACACTTGGGTGAAGTATGAGATGGCGAAGAAGTACGGCCAGCCAGTGCCTAGAGAGATCCCCGCCCACTGGATCAATAACCGCTGGAGCCAAAATTGGACCGGCTTCGTGGACGCCGCGGACTTCGATCCCTACTTCGTCCACCGCAAGCCCGAATGGATCACCCACACCGCCGAGGATTTCTACGTGGGGCTCGGATTCCCTCGCCTGCCCGCCACCTTCTGGGAGAAGTCGGATCTCTATCCGGTGAAAGCCGGAGATTCCCGGAAAAAGAATCAGCACGCCAGCTGCTGGCACATGGATCTGGAGAATGACATTCGCAGCCTTCAGAGCATCGAGCCGAATTTCGAGTGGTTCCAAACCGCCCATCACGAGCTGGGCCATGGCTATTACTTCATGAGCTACACCAATCCCAAGGTGCCACCGCTGCTCCGGGACGGCGCCGCGCCCTTTTTCCATGAGGGTATTGGTGAGCTGATCGCGTTTGCCACACGCCAGGTGCCCTACATGAAAGGTTCCGGCGTGCTGCCTAAGGACTACAAGGCCGACGAGATGAAGGTGCTGCTCAACGACGCCCTGGAAGTCGCCATCCCCTTCATGTTCTGGGCCTGCGGCACCATGCCCGAATGGGAGGCCGAGTTCTACGCCAAGGGCATGCCCGAGGACAAGATGAATGCCGAGTGGTGGCGCATCGTGGGCCAGCTCCAAGGCGTGAAACCGCCAAGCCCCCGGGGTGAAGAATGGTGTGACGCCGCCACGAAAACCCACATCAACGACACCCCCGCCTACTACTACAGCTACGGCCTAGCCACGGTCTTCAAGTTCCAAATGCACGATCACATCGCGCAGAAAATCCTCCACCAGGATCCCCGCAGCTGCAATTACGCCGGGAACAAGCAAGTGGGCGCCTTCCTGAAGGGCGTGCTCGAAAAAGGCGCCACGGAAGATTGGCGCAAAGTGCTGAAGGGCGCCACGGGCGAGGACCTGAGCACCCGCGCCATGGTGGAGTATTTCAAGCCCCTGCAGAAGTGGCTTGAGGAGCAGAACAGGGGACGACAGATCGGCTGGAATTGATCAGAGCCAAAATCTGAACAGGTAGGCGAATTGTTCGTAGAGGTGGCGCCACCACGGGCGCCGCGCCCATTCCTGGGCTTGGATCTCCACGCTTTGGGTCTGATGTTTTTCGAAAATCGCATGGAGTTCCTGAGCCAGTTCCGGATGGTGGATGGCCACGTTCAGCTCCAAGTTCAAGCGGAAGCTGCGGGGATCAAGGTTGCCGCTACCGATGAGCGCCAGGGAATCGTCGAACAGCGCCGCTTTGGAATGGAGCATCCGCCCTTGGCGTTCAAAGATGCGCACCCCGGCTTCCAGAAGCTTCCCATAGGAGGCTCGCCCCGCAGCCTGAACGAATCCGTTGTCGCTGTGGCCAGGAACCAGCAGGCGCACGTCCACGCCCCGGCCCGCAGCGCGGCCCAGTAGCTCCATCAGGGATAGGCCTGGAACAAAATACGCGTTGGCGAGGAGCAATTCCTTTTGCACCTGGGCGATGAGGAGCCGCAGGTGGTGGCGGATGGCGCTGGTTCCATGGCTTCTCGCGCTGGTCACTAATTGGACCGTCGCGGGTTCCCGCCAGGGCCCCCTCCAAATGGCGGGTGTCTCGTACTCCAGCCCGGTGAAATTCTGGCCTCGCGCCCGCTTCCAAACCCTTGCAAAATCTTCCACCAGGTCCTTCACGATGGGTCCCCGGAGGGCCACGCCCACGTCGAGAAAGGCCTTGGGGTTGGCTTCGGCATCGTAATCGAGCCCCCAGTTGGCGCTTCCCACCACGGCTTCACATCCATCGGCGATAAGCAATTTCCGGTGATTGCGGCGATTCATGATCCGAAGGGGCCGCCAAGGGGCCACGGGATGGAATCGGAGCAGGGGGATCCCAGCGGCATCAAGGCGCGACAGCATGGCGCCGCTGCCCCAGGTGCCCAGGTCGTCCACCACTCCGCGAACGTCCACGCCGCGGGCTTTGGCCTGAATCATCAGCTCGGCCATGTCGCGGCCCACCACATCGTCGGCCCAAATATAAATCTCGAAGGCGATGGAATGGCGAGCCCCTCGGATGAGGGCTTTGGTAGCCGCCAAGATGGCGCTGCCGTCCTGAAGCAGGCCCACGGCGTTGCCTTCCCGCAATGGCAATCCCATCCGGTTCGTAGATCGCATCAGCAGACGCCGGCGAAGATTCTGAATGGGTTCTGAAAGGGGCAGGCGGCTCACCCCCTCATCATCTGCGACAATCAGCATTTGCGGAGCATTTGACATGGCCCACCAGTACCCCCTGACCCTCGCCTGGAGTGGTAACACCCTCACGGAGCCCTATGGCCGCGACGCTGTCGCTTCCGCCACCGGCAAAACCGACATTCCCGTCAGCAGTGCCGAGGAATACGCAGGGAACGGCCTGCGCTGGAATCCCGAGGACCTACTGGGTTCGGCCCTGGCCACCTGCCACATGCTGACCTTCCTGGCGCTCTGCGCCAAAGTCAGGGTGGAAGTCCTGGGCTACGAAGAAAGCGCCGTATCGGTGCTCGACACCCTCGAAAAAGTCACGAGCGTCACCGAGATCCACTTGAACCCGACCATCCAGGTGGCCCCGGGAACCAGCGCGGAGAAAGTCGTCGAACTCTTCGAGAAGGCGCACAAATACTGCTTCGTGGCCAACAGTATCAAATCGAAGGTCGTCATGAACCCTCGGGTTGTCGAGGGATGATGCGCATGAACCGAAAGGAGGGGCAAAGGCCCCTCCTTTTTTGGTTCCGCGGTCGGCTGCGGAGCTAGAGTTAGGGTGGACTTCCCAGACCCCATGAACACACCCACCCAGCCTTCCAATGAAACCCGCCGCTTGGAGGTCCTGCGGGGCCTGGGGCTTTTGGATACGGCCGGGGAGGAGCGCTTCGACCGCATCACCCGCACCGCCACGCGCCTCTTTGGAGTGCCCATCGCCCTGGTGACCCTGGTGGATGACTGCCGCCAATGGTTCAAGTCAAAGCAAGGGCTGGAAATGGCGGAGACTCCGCGGGACATTTCTATATGCGGCCACGCCATTCTTGGGTCCGGCGCACTGGTGGTCGAGGACGCTTTGCTGGACCCGCGTTTCGCGGACAACCCTCTGGTGACGGGGCCTCCCTACATCCGCTTTTACGCCGGGTTCCCTTTGAAGGGACCGGAAAACCTGAACCTTGGGACCCTTTGCCTCATCGATAAAATGCCCCGCGCCTTTGGCCCGGATGACCTTCAACTGCTGCGGGATCTCGCCGCTTGGGCCGAGCGGGAACTGAACCAGCTCCCCCTTTCCGAGGCCCTGGAAGCCTTGCGGCACAGCGAGGCCCGCTATCGCCTGGTAACCGACGCCAGTACGGATTTCATCGCCTGCTGCGACTCAGCGGGGCGCTTCCGCTTCCTCACACCTGCCTTCCAGCGAGAGCTCGGGTATGACCTCGATAAGGCCTTGGGCCGATTCCCTACAGATTTCGTGCATGCCGGTGATAGGGCCCCCCTCGCACGTTTTTTCCGGGCCCTCCGAGAAGGCTTGGAACCTGGGCTGTTCGATTACCGGGCCATCCACGCAGACGGCCGGGAAATCTGGATGGAAAGCCATGGCACCGCGCTCCGAGACGCCGAAGGAAACGTCGTGGATACGGTCATCAACACCCGGAACATCACTGAGCGAAAGGCCGCGGAGCGCATGAAGCAGGAGTTCGTCTCCATGGTGAGCCACGAACTACGCACCCCCCTGACATCCATCCGAGGCTCTCTGGGATTGCTGGAGGGCAAGGCGTTGGGTGAGCTCCCTCCGCGCGTGGCCGAGCTGGTGGGCATCGCCCAACAGAATGCAGAGCGGCTGGTGCGGCTCGTCAACGACATCCTCGACCTGGACAAGGTCGAGAGCGGCAAGCTCAGTTTCAACATCCAGCCCTGTGAACTCGGAATATCCGTGCTGCATGCGGTGGAATCCGTCCAAGGCTTCTCCACGTCCATGGGCACGGGTGTGATGGTGGAATCCCTGCCTCCCGAGGCCTGGGTCCAAGCGGACGCCGACCGGATGAATCAGGTGCTGGTGAACCTCCTTGCCAACGCCATCAAGTATTCCCCCAAGGGCACCCCCGTGCTGCTCCGCATCAAACCCAACGGACCCCAGTGGCGCGTGGAGGTGGAAGACCACGGCCCGGGAATCCCCGAGGCATTCCAGTCCAGCATTTTCCAAAAATTCGCTCAGGCTGAACCCTTGGATACTCGCCAAAAGGGGGGCACTGGCCTGGGCCTAAACATCGCCCGCGCTCTGGTGGAGGGCATGGGCGGCTCCATCCGATTCACCTCCGTCCCAGGCTCCACGATTTTCCAGGTGGATTTTCCGGAAGCCCGGCCCGTGGCGAATGGAGCAGAACCCACAAAACCCTTGGTGCTGGTGGTGGAGGATGACCCTCTCTCCGCTCGGCTATTGGAGGCCGCCCTGACCAAAGAGGGCTTCAGAGTCCATCGGGCGGCCTCTGCCGCAGAGGCCAAAGCGCTCTTGGACAAGCATCGATACCACGCCATGACCCTGGACCTGCTGCTGCCGGACCAACATGGGCTGAAGCTCCTGGAGGAATTGCGCCAGCGGCCAGATACCCAAGACCTGCCTGTGCTCGTCGCATCCTCCGCCGCCCGGGAGGGACAGGACACACCCGGCGTCCCGGCCCTGCACGTTTTGGAATGGATGCAGAAACCCCTGGATCCCTTCCGAGTGGCCCAGGCCCTGGCCCACCTTGATTCATCCCATACCCGGCCCACGGTGCTGCATGTGGAAGATGACATGGACGTGCACCGCGTCCTCTCCGCCGTGCTGGAAGACAGCACGATTCTGCTCCACGCCCCCAGCCTGCGCGCGGCCCGAAAGATCCTGCTGTCCACACCGGTAGACCTGGTGATCCTGGACAGTCATCTGCCGGATGGCCGCGGCGCAGACCTCATTCCAGAGGTCCATGCCGCCGGCGGCCCCACGCTGCCGATCCTGTTTTTTTCGGGCGAGGAGGGTGATTCAGATCTAGCGGCGGAGGTCTCCCGCACCCTCGTCAAGTCCAGTGCGAGTAACCTCGATATCCAGCGGGTGGTCCAGTCCCTCCTCCGCGAGCGGTGAAGGGGTTTCATGGAGTTACAGCGGATCCTCATGGTGGATGACGACCCTGATATTCGAACCGTGGCCCATTTGAGCCTCACCGCGGTGGGCGGCTTCACCGTCGAGCTCTGCGGCTCGGGCAGCGAAGCCCTTGAGAAAGCTGAGGCCTTCGCTCCGGAGCTGATCCTTCTGGACGTCATGATGCCAGGCATGGATGGACCCGCCACCCTCAAGGCTTTGCGGGAGATCCCGGCTCTTGCGGAAACCCCGGTGGTGTTCATGACCGCCAAGGTACAGCCCCGCGATGTGGCTCAACTTAAAGCCTGCGGGGCCTTGGACGTGCTGGCAAAGCCCTTTGACCCCATGGGTCTTCCAGATTCGTTGCGGCGCATCTGGACTCCGCGCTGAGGGCAGGGTGCGGTGCCCTTTTTGTGCGCATGCGGAAGACAAGGTCGTGGATTCCCGCGAGTCCAAGGAAGGCGATGCCATCCGCCGCCGCCGCGAATGCCTAGCCTGCGGCCGCCGTTTCACTAGCTATGAGCGCGTTGAAGAATCACCGCTGCTGGTGGTGAAAAAGGATGGCCGACGAGAAGCCTTCGACCGAAACAAATTGCTGCGCGGCCTTGGCATCGCGTGTCAGAAACGGCCCGTCTCGTTGGAAAAATTAGAAGAGGCCGCCAGCGACGTCCAGGCTCGCCTCCTCGAGCGGCCCGATCGGGAGATCCCCAGCCGCGAATTGGGCGAACTGGTGATGGACGCCCTGAAGCACCTGGATTCCGTCGCCTACGTGCGCTTCGCCAGCGTCTACCGGGATTTCAAGGACTTGCCGGATTTCGTGCGGGCCCTGGAAGAAGCGCTCATGCACCGGGAATCCAAACCCTCGCCCGACTCCCCGCCACCCCCTAAACCGCGTCAAGCCGCTATGCCGGAAGGCCAGGAGCGGCCCCTCTTTCCCAGCGACGATCCTCCGCCTCGACGGACCAAGTCCAAGTGATCGCGCCCCTGGGCCGTTAGACTATTATCCGAGGTACTCATGGCCGAGGAATCCGGTTCCCAGCTCTTGCAGATCGAAGAAACCCCGCGCATCCCTGAAGTGCTGCCGGTGCTGCCCCTGCGCGACGTGGTGGTCTATCCCTTCGTCATCCAGCCCCTCAGTGTCAGCCGGGAGAAATCCCTGCGCGCTGTGGACACGGCGCTGGTGGAAAGCCGAATGGTCTTGCTCCTCTCCCAGAAACAGGTGGAGATGGACAATCCCGGCCCCGATGATCTTTATCGCATTGGCACCGCAGCCCTCATCATGCGGGTCCTGAAATTGCCCGACGGCCGCATCCGCGCCCTGGTACAAGGCATCCAGCGCGTCCGCGTGGAATATTTCACCGAAACCGAGGAGCTGTTAAAGGCCCGCGTGGAGCCCGTGACTGAACCCGAGGGCGTCCTCCCCACGGTGGAATCCGATGCGCTGATGCGCTCCGTGAAACAGACCCTCGATAAGGCCGTCACTCTGGGCAAGACCATGCCCCAAGAAGTGCTGGTCATCGCCTCCAATCTAGAGAATCCTGGACGGCTCTCGGATTTAGTGGCCTCCAACTTGGAACTGAAGCCCCACCAGCTTCAGGAGGTCCTGGAGATCACCGAACCGCTGCCCCGCCTCAAGCGCGTGAACGAGCTGCTGATGCGCGAGATCGAACTGTTGGAAGTGCAGCAAAAAATCACGCTCGAAGCCAAAGGTGAGATCGACAAGGGACAGCGCGAGTACTACCTTCGGCAGCAGCTGAAGGCTATCCAGCAGGAGCTCGGCGAAGGCTCTGAACTGGCGGAGGAGATCCAGGTATTTCGGGAAAAACTCGCCAAACTGAAGGTCCCTGAAGAGGTGATGACGGAAATCGAGCGCCAACTCAAGAAGCTCGAACGCATGCATCCCGATAGCAGCGAGACCGCCGTGACGCGGACCTACCTCGAATGGATGACCGAGCTGCCTTGGGGTCTGGTGGACGAAGAGAGCCTCGATCTCAAGAAGGCCGCCGAAGTGCTCGACGAGGACCATTTCGGGCTCCAGAAGATCAAAGACCGCCTGTTGGAATTCTTGGCCGTGCGGAAACTGAATCCTGGGCTGAAAGGCACGATCCTTTGCCTGGTGGGGCCGCCTGGCGTCGGAAAGACTTCTCTTGGACGCAGCATCGCCAAGGCCCTGGGACGAAAATATGCGCGCATATCATTGGGGGGCGTCCACGACGAGAGCGAGGTGCGGGGTCATCGCCGGACCTACGTGGGGGCGATGCCCGGACGCATCGTGCAAGCACTTCATCAGGTAAAATCCATGAACCCCGTGATCATGCTGGACGAGGTGGACAAGATCGGCCGCGATATGCGCGGAGACCCGTCCGCAGCGCTGCTCGAGGTCTTGGACCCTGAACAGAACCACACCTTCCGGGACCACTACTTGAACGTGCCGCTGGATCTTTCGCAGGTCTTGTTCCTGGCCAACGCTAACGAGCTGGATCCCATCCATCCCGCCTTCCGCGACCGTATGGAGATCATCTCCCTCTCCAGTTACACCCTTGAAGAAAAGCTGGGCATCGCCGAGCAACACCTTGTTCCCAAGCAGCTCGAAAAGCACGGCATCAGCCTGAAACAACTGGTCTTCACCCGGAAGGGTTTAACTGCCCTAGTGACGGGCTACACCCGGGAAGCGGGCCTGCGCCAGCTAGAGCGCGAAATCGGCGCGGTCTGCCGCAAGATCGCCCGCAAAGTTGCGGACGATAGCTTCAAATCGAAGATCACCCTCACGGACAAGAACATCCAGGAAATCCTGGGCCCCATCAAGATTCTTCCCGACGAAAGGCTCAAGGCTCCAAAAATCGGCGTGGTCACTGGCTTGGCGTGGACGTCCACCGGCGGCGAGGTGTTATTCGTCGAAGCGCTTTCCATGCCGGGGAAGGGTGGCCTCATTCTCACGGGCCAGCTCGGCGATGTGATGAAAGAGAGCGCCCAGGCGGCTTTGAGCTATATCCGAAGCCGCAGCGAGGCCTTCGAGATCGATCCGGAAACCTATCAGAAACGTGATCTGCACATCCATTTCCCTGAAGGCGCCATCCCCAAGGATGGCCCCAGCGCTGGGCTTGCCATCGCCACGGTGCTGCTCTCGGTGCTAAAAAGCGTCCCGATCCGAAATACCTTCGCCATGACCGGCGAAATTGATCTGCGGGGGGAGGCGCTCGCCATCGGGGGCCTCAAGGAAAAGAGCCTCGCGGCCCTGCGCCTAGGAATCCGCGACATCATCATCCCCAAGCCCAACCTCAAGGACCTCGAAGATATTGACGCGGTGGTCCGCAAGGAGCTACGCTTTCATCCCGTCAGCCACGTGGAAGAAGTCTTCGAACTGGCACTGGAAGGTTGGGTGAAACCTGAAAAGCGCAAAAAAGCTCGTCAATCTAAACGTTGATAACATTAATTTTAATATTTAAGGAGAGCTATGTTGGTCCCGTGTTTCCAGGCTCCGCCCGCCCTGGAGCAGCCGCTTCGACCACAAGACATCCAAGCCAAGGGTGAGGCTCTCGAAAAGGCTCAGAAATGGGACGAGTCGGCTGATTTCTTCGAATCCTTAAATCCGAAGGACCGCGGCCATTTCTTGACTTTTTGGCTCAAGTCATTGCAGAAGGCTCAGCGATGGGAACGGATGCTCGAAGTCTGCAACGCGGCAATCCCCCAGCTCGAAGCCAAGGAAGGCCCCAAGCTAGGCCTGGAGCGCATGCTGCGGGCCAACGCCCTCAGCCATTTAGGGCGCCATCAAGATGCTTTAATGGCCCATCGGGAAAACGGGAAGCTGGGTTCCCAGGCGGGCTATCGCTCCGCCTGTTCAGAGGCGCGCCTCGTGCCCGATTGGGTCGCGGAGGAATCCTGCGCGGATGCCCTGCTGGCTCTGAAACCCACTGATGCCGAGGGTTTGGCTTGGAAGGGTGAATCGTTGGCTCAACGAAAACAATTCAAAGAAGCTGAGCCCATCTTGCGCCAGGCCCTCCAGGGCGATGCCAAGCAGCC
>JANXXC010000156.1 GCA_025350765.1 Holophagaceae bacterium
GCGGGCGCCGAAGATGTACGGCTTCATCTTCGGGTTCCAGCGCTTGGTCTGGTGGCCGAAGTGAACACCGGCTTCGAGCAGTTCTTTCATTTGGATGGCAGCCATGATGGCCTCCTCAATCGTTGCGAGACGCCATCAAAGCTGGCGACGCGGTTGGGGATGAAGGTCCTAGTTCCCATGGAGGGAGGGACCCGAATCGGTTCCGGGAAATCCGGAACCCGTGACACACGAACGGGGAGATCGCGTCTCCCCGTCCTTTGAAAAAGACCTGATACGGATTAACGCTTGCTGTACTGGAAGCGGCGGCGGGCGGCCTTCTGGCCGGGCTTCTTGCGTTCCTTCATGCGGGGATCGCGGGTCAGGAGACCCGCGCCGCGCAGGAGGCCCTTGAGCTGCTCGTTGTAGATCAGCAGGGCGCGGGACACGCCCAAGCGGATGGCCGCTGCCTGGCCGGCGGAGCCGCCCCCGCAGACGGTGATGTGCATGTCGAACTTGCCATCCATATCGCTCAGAACCAGGGCCTGATGCACCATCATGCGCAGCACGGCATTGGGGAAAAAGTCCTCAAGGGTGCGGCCATTGACAGAGATCTTGCCGGTGCCGGGGCGCAGGAACACGCGTGAAGCGGCGGTCTTGCGGCGGCCCGTTCCGTAGTACTGGTTGATTGCCATGTGAATCCTCGACTAAAGCTTGATTTGAAGCGGTTCGGGGGACTGGGCGGCCTGCTGGTGCTCGGGGCCTTCGTAGACCTTAAGCTTGCGATACATGGCCCGGCCGAGAGGACCCTTGGGGAGCATGCCCTTCACGGCGGATTCGATGATGCGGCCCGGGAAGGTCTTGAACATGACGTCAGCGCGGATTTCCTTCATGGCGCCCGGCTGGGTGGTCATGACGCGGCGGTAGATCTTCTGGGTGGTCTTCTTGCCGGTCAGCACGGCCTTGGCGGCGTTGATCACCACCACATGGTCCCCGGTGTCCAGGAAAGGCGTCCAGGTGGGCTTGTTCTTGCCCGACAGAACTTCAGCGATGGCGCTGGACAAACGGCCCACAGGGACCCCGGTGGCGTCCACCAAGAACCATTTGCGCTTGATCTCTTGGCCCTTCGGGAAATAGGTGCTCATGGTGTTGCTCCGAATCGACAATGCTTCCAGGCAAACCCGTCCATCGGCGGGAACGCAGAAAAAAGAGATTATCGTCCGCAGCCACAAGGGTCAAGGAGAGATTTCAGGTGGGAGGGGCGAGTCACGAGGTATGAGGCAATCGAGCGGCGCTTTCGGCGCGCCATTTAGGGAGTCGCGCCCTCCGGGCGCAGCCTCAACTGACCACTGCAGCTCACGTCCTCACTCCTGGAGCTTCCATAGCTCCTGAGCGATGCGGGAAGCCCCCATGCCATCCACCAGGGAACGTCCATCCCGGCTCTGCTCATTGCGGCTGTCCTGGCCTTCGGGTCCTAGCCACTGCGCCAAGGCCTTGGCGGTGATCTCCAGGACGGCTTCGGGCCCCACGCCCAGATCAAAGCAGGCGGAGGCCTGGGCCAGGTCCGCCAGGATGCGGTGCTGTCTTTCGTTCTGCCCCCAGGCCGCCACGGGGATCCCCAGGCAGAGGGATTCGGTGAGGGTCACGCCCGCGCTGCACCACAGGGCGTCGTAATCCTGCAAGCGCCGCGTGAGGTTGGGCAAGGTCTTCTGGATGGAGCAGCCCACGAAAGGCCGGGCCTCGAAATCCTTAGGCGCCAGGATGGTGCAGGTGCCCCGCCAGCGGTCTTCTCGCACCAGCCGCTCCAGCACTGTGAAGGCCCGCTGGGCCAGACCCGCGCCATCGCTGCCACCGAAGGTGACCAGTAGTTTGTGGACCGCGAGGGGCTGCAGCGGTTGGCGTTTCGGCCTCAATTCCAGGGCCGTGCCCCCCACCACCGCGAAGCGGGTTCCCCGCAGCACTCGGCAGTTCCCGTGCTGGGCTTCGAAGGGCCGGACCTTGCGTCCATGCAGCGATTTCAGAGGGTGGTCGGGAAAATCCACGCCCTCAAGAAAGGGCTGGAAGAGCAGGTCCGCGCCTTCATGGGCCTCCCCGTCATCCTCCATCACCGCAACTTTCAGGGGCCGCAGGGCCTCTATTTGGGCTGAGTCCAAATCCCAGAGATCCAGGAGCGCCACCTTGGCCTTGGCCGTTAGATCCTTGGGCATGGGCGCGTGGGCGGCCTGGCCGAGATCCAGGACCTCGCACGGCAGGGCCGCGCCACTGAAGGGGTGCTTGCCGGAACCCACGCCCCGCGCAATTTCATCCCCAGAGACCGCGAGGGTGGTGGTGCCACCCAGGGCCCGCCAAGCCTCCTCGATGGCCAGCGCCCGGGCCACATGCCCAAGGCCCAGCCGAAGGTCGGCGTGGACTCGAAGGATCAGGTGAGGCTGCATGGGGTCCGGAAAGGGTTTCCAAGAGTCTAGCCAATCGGCCAAAAGGGGGAAGGGCTCTCCGTCGATATAGTTGGAAACACCCTTTTTTGGAACCGGCTTGGCCGGGTGCCAAGACGAACTTATATTTGGAGCCTTCGTGTCCGATTTTCACTCCTTCGACCCCAACGTGAAGGCCAGCGAGGCCCCCTTGGAAGCAGCCCCAGGCGCCAAGACGGCGCGGCGTTGCGGCATCGCGGCGATCGTCTGCGCCCTCACCTGCGTCGGAATCCCCCTCGCGCTGATCCTCGGCATCGTCGCCATCGTCCAGGCCAACAAGGCCAAGGCCTTTGCTCGCCAATATCCCGAGACCTATGCCCTGCCCTCCAGCAGCGGGCTGATCCTGGGCATCGTGGGCCTTTGTCTGCCCGTGGTCATGCTGCCCTTCGTCGGCATCGTCAGCGCCATCGCCATTCCCGCAATTCTGGGTCAGCGGGTCAAAGCCGAAGGAAACCGCATTAATTGTCTGCTGGAGATGACGAAACTCGAACAGTTACTGCTCCAGGACTACATGGAGATGCTTGAACACTCAGATCCCGTCTTGAAATCTGGAGCCGAAGCTGTGATCGCCAAGTTGCTCGAAAAGGAACAGAGCCGAAATCCTACGCCGAAAAATCCCTACGATGGATCCTTCCCTTTTGAACGGGCCCCCAAACCATCCAAGCCTGGAACCATTGCTCTGTGGGCCGAGAAGGGCGAATCCTTAGGCCAAACCCTTATCCGAATGCGATGGACAGGGAAGGGCTTGGAGGGAGAAAAAACGAGCACGCACACCTTGGTGGTTTTCTAAATCCATCCATCCTTTACGGGTACGGATGCCCGTCTCTGAATCCTGGCTGCGGATTCACTGCGGCGGGCGATTCCGCGAGGGGCCAGCCGTCCTTGAAGTAGGCTTCCTTGTAGCGAACGTAGCGAGACCAAATGCTCGCGACAAGCTGCCGCTGTTCATCACTGAGGTCCTTCTTCACCGTGGCGGGCCAGCCCGCCACGAGCGTGTTTGGGGGGGCCTGAAAACCCTCGCGCACCAGCGACCCCGCCGCCACCAGACAGCCTTCGCCGATCACCGCGCCATCCATGATCGTCGTGCTCATGCCCACCAATACGCGGTTGTGCAAGGTGCAGCCATGGAGCATGACGTTGTGGGCGATGCTCACTTCGTCCCCGATGATCGTGGGCCATCGGTCATTGGTGACATGGATGCAGCTCATGTCCTGGATGTTGGTGCGCGCGCCGATCTGGATGTAGTTCACATCGCCCCGCACCACGCAGTTGAACCAGATGGAGCTGTCGTCGCCGATCTCCACATCCCCCAGCACCAGCCCGCTGTCAGCCACGAAAATGCGCCGCCCGAGCTTCGGGGCCATGCCTTGGAAAGGTCGAATCATGGGATGCCTCTGAGGGATGAGCTATGAGGTAGGGGCCAAGAGTCAAGAGTGGAGCGTTGAGCGTCAAGAATCGCATGTCCCCAGTCACACCCCCACAATCGAAAATTTTAAATCTGTGGACCAGAGCCCAAATCAGCCTTATCCCCGATCCAATGCATTGAGGGCTGAGCCTCGACGAAAATCAGGGCAAACCCACGCCTCTTTGGCAAGAACTAAAGACGTTGCCGTAACGGCATATCGACGGGGGCAATGGTCATTCTTTAAAGGTAACTATTGGTAGGTTGGGCAACGGAGCGAGCAATTGAGAATTTATGTCGTCCGAAGGAATCAGCTTCCCACGCCAGGTTCCCCACTCCGAACCCGTGAAGCTTATCTCGGTCTGTCGGCATTGGAGATGAGACCTACTTCTCGTTAGGTCACTACCACGGAGCCAATCCTTGAATACTCTCAGCGGCAAAAATCGAACCCTTGCGCTAGCTCCTCTCGCCACCCTCGTATGGATAGGAACGCTATCAGCAGGGGTTGAAGCTCCCAAGGGCCCATTCATGGATCTTCCTCTCGACCGGGCCATGACAATGGCCGCTGAACAGCACCGTATTGTCCTCATTGACTTCTACACAACCTGGTGTGGCCCCTGCAAACAGCTTGACAACACCACATGGAAGGATGAAATGGTCGTCGCACTCCTGAAACAAAATGCGATTTCTTTGAAGATCGATGCGGAAAAGGAAGTCGTTCTTAGCAAAAAATACTCGATCGATGCCTATCCCACAATTCTGCTTCTCAGACCGGATGGCTCCGTCCTGGACCGCATCGTTGGGTACCAGAAACCGCTCGTATTCATGGCGTCATTCCAGAGTGCTCTCCATGGCATCACCGCCCTGGGCCGCGCTAGGAGTGAGGTGTCGGAAGCCAGCAAAGACGACTTGAAGAGCCTGGTGAATGCTCGTCGGAAGTTAGCCCAAGTCCTGGCCCAACAAGATCAGTATGAAGAAGCCCTCAGGGAATACCTTTGGCTCTATGACGATGGCATGAAGAGGGTCCAAAGTTACGTTGGTGTGCGTAGCTCATTCCTACTATTGGAATGGCAACAGTTGGCCCGGAAATATCCGCCTGCCTTGGCAGCGCTGCGCCAGCATCGGGATACAGCCAAAACCCTTTTCCTGGCCTCTCCAGAAGATCGATCAAACGCCCTGGACTTCACTTCGCTAAACCACACTTTGAAGGATGATCAGACCTCCGTTGACGTCTTTGACCAGCTACCTCTGAATTCCCCGGGCCGAAAAGTGCTTGGTCCTGCCATTTGGTATGAATTGATCGTCCAAAGGCGGTACGCCGATGCTTTGAAGGCCCGATCCCTGCAGGACATCCTCGATCAAATTGCTAGGCAGGAAGGCATTCTCATGAATCAAGCGATGGATTCATTAATTCAGAAATCGATCCGGACGAGTTGCCTAGAATTGGCGGCCTCTGGGATTGAGGTTTTGGTCGGGGCAGGGGAAACAGACGGGGCCAAAGTCCTGGTGAAGAAGGCCCTTGCCATAGATCCGTCACCTGAAGCACGGAAGCTGTTGGAGCAGCATATTCAACGATCCGAGAAATCCGTTTTGTTGGATTCACTGCAATAGACCTGCGGCAACAAACGGGTAGGTTATCTCGGCCTAAGCCTGTGTTCTACCCTGGCCAAACCGTGGGTTGCTTCCGTCGTGCTCTAAACATTCAGATCACGGTTGGGCGGGTTAACTTCCAGCGTTGGAACCAAGCCCGTCTATCCTTTCCCCATGACCTTCGCGTTGCTCACGGCCGATCCCATCTCCTCCACCCTTGGACTGCTGGCCCTGCTCTGGCTGGCGGCGAAGGTGGGCGGCGAATTGGCGCTGCGCCTCAAGTTGCCTTCGGTGGCGGGTGAACTGGGGGCAGGCATGCTTCTGGCGGCCCTTCATCACGCCTTTCCGGTGTGGCCGGATGTGGCGGCCAAACCCGAAACAACGCTCCTGGCGAACCTCGGCATCGTCGTCCTGATGTTCGCGGTGGGCCTGGAAAGCACCGTTCCGCAGATGCTAAAAAGCGGCGCCGCGTCTTTGCGCGTGGCCGTGATCGGAGTGGTGGCGCCCATGGGTCTTGGCCTCCTCGGCGCGGCGCTGCTGCTGCCCAAGGGCACCCCTTTCAGCGTGGACCTTTTCATCGGGGCCTGTTTGTGCGCCACGAGCATCGGCATTTCGGTCCAGGTGCTGCGCGATCAGCGCGCGGCGAAATCCCCTGAAGGCCGTATCATCGTGGGCGCCGCGGTGATGGACGACATCCTGGGCCTGCTGGTGCTGGTGCTGGTCTCCGGCCTCGTGCATGCCGAAGGCGGGGCCCCATCGGGCGGCCTCCTGCGCACCCTGGCCCTGGCCTTGGGTTTCCTGGCCGCGGCCTTGACCCTGGGACGCTATGCCACGCCGCATCTATTCCGCCTCGCCAATCGCTTCCGAAGCGAACAGGTTCTCCTGCCGCTGGGCCTCGGTTTTGCCTTCCTCCTCGCTTACCTGGGCAACCTTGCGGGCCTCGCGAGCATCGTCGGCGCCTACGCAGCGGGCCTGATCCTGGAGCCTGCCCACGTGAAGGCCCTCGAAGAGCGGGAACTGCACAGCCTCGAGGACCTGATCCATCCCCTGGTGGTGGTGCTCGCGCCCCTCTTCTTCGTGTTCATGGGC
>JANXXC010000188.1 GCA_025350765.1 Holophagaceae bacterium
TCGACGTCGAGATCAAGGTCTTCAGCCGCCAGGGCAACCGGTAAAGGGAGGGGATAGACATGATCAAAGGAATCATCGGCAGGAAACTGGGCATGACCCAGATCTTCAATGAGCAGGGTCAAGTGGTCCCCGTGACCGTGATCCAGGCGGGCCCCTGCGTGATCGTTCAGCGCAAGACGACCGCCAAGGAAGGCTACGAAGCCATCCAGGTTGGCTTCGTGGATCCTAAAGGCGGCAAGCGAGCGAACAAGCCCGAGAGGGGCCACGCTGAAAAGCACGGCGTCGCTCCCGTGCGCGTGCTTCGTGAATTCAAGGTGGACGCCGCCGATCCCGCGAAGGAAGGCGATAGCGTTCTCGTCACGCAGTTCGAAGCCAAGACCAAAGTGAATGTCGTCGGCACCAGCAAGGGCAAGGGCTTCGCGGGCGTCATGAAGCGCCACCACTTTAAGGGTGGCCGCGCGACCCACGGCTCCATGCACCATCGCGCTCCCGGATCCATCGGCGGTTCGTCGAACCCCAGCCGCGTATTCCCCGGAATGCGCATGGGCGGCCACATGGGCGCCGAGCAGGTGACTGTGCGCAATCTTGAAATCGCGCAAGTGGACACCGAAAACAATTTGTTGCTCATCAAGGGCGCCGTTCCCGGCCCCAAGGGTGGGTACGTCGTGATCAAGCAGGAGGCCTAAGATGGCGACCTTCCAGCACCCCGTCGTGAACCTCGACGGCACGCAGGCCGGCACCGTGGACCTGTTGCCAGAAGTTTTCAAACTCGAAGAAATCAACACCCATCTGATCTGGGAAGCGGTTCGCCACTTCCTGGCTAAGCGTCGCGCGGGCACCGCCAAGACCAAGGACAAGTCCGAAGTCTCCGGTTCCGGCAAGAAGCTTTGGAAGCAGAAGGGCACCGGCCGTGCGCGCGTCGGGTCCATCCGTTCCATCATTTGGAAGGGTGGCGGTACGGCCCACGGCCCGAACCCCCGTTCGTTTGACTACGCATTCCCCAAGAAGGCGCGCCGTTCCGCTTTGCGAAACGCGCTGTCCGTCAAGTTCTCCAAGGGCCAGCTGATGGTCGTCGAGAACTGGGAACTCGCCACTCACAAGAGCAAGGCGCTGAATGGCACCTTGACCAAACTGGGCGTGAGCAACTCCGCGCTACTCGTAGGCTCTGAGGCCTCCCGCAACCTGGAACTCGCGGCGGGCAACCTTGCCAAGTTCACGACCGTGACGAGCCTGGGCGTGAACGTCTATGAACTGCTCAAGTACGACCAGGTGGTGTTCTCCAAGGACGCGATCATGGCCCTGCAGGAAGTGGTGAAACCATGACCAAGATTTTTGAAGTGATCCGCAAACCGCTGCTGACCGAAAAGGGTCAGATCATGCGCGAAAGCAATGTTCAGGTGTTCGAAGTGGCCCCATGGGCCAACAAGCACCAGATCAAAGAGGCCGCCGAGCTGTTGCTCCAGGCCAAGGTGAAATCCATCCGAACCGTCAAGGTGCACGCTAAGGCCAAGCGCCTCGGCCGCTGGATGGGCCACACCACCGCTACCAAGAAGGCCTATGTCGAGCTGGCGGAAGGTTCACTTCCGACTTCCGAAGGCTAACGCTCACTCTTTCAATCATCGCGGGTGGACAAGCACTGCCACTATCGCCCGCACATCTCCGAGGCAAACCCATGAGTGTGAAACTGCTCAAGCCGACCACACCCGGTCAGCGCGGCATGTCGAAGCACGGCTTCGAGGAAATCACCAGCGACAAACCTGAGCGCTCCCTGATTTCCAAGAAGACCCGCAGCGGCGGCCGTTCCAACACCGGACGCATCACCACCCGCCACATCGGCGGCGGTCACAAACAGCGCTATCGCATCATCGATTTCAAGCGCAATAAATTCGACGTTCCCGCCAAGGTCTCGACCATCGAGTACGACCCCAATCGCACCGCCCGCATCGCCCTGTTGGTCTATGCCGATGGTGAGAAGCGCTACATCCTGGCCCCCGATGGCCTGGAAGTGGGCCGCACCGTGGTGGCCGGCAAGAGCGCCGACATCCTGGTGGGCAACTCGCTGCCCCTCCGCAACATCCCGGTGGGCACCGAAATCCACAACATTGAAATGAAGCCTGGCAAAGGCGGTCAGATTGCCCGCGCCGCTGGCGCCTTCGCCCAGCTTGTAGCCAAAGACGGCGACTACGCCCAGCTGCGCCTCAAGTCCGGCGAGATCCGCAAGATCCATCTGGAGTGCATGGCGACTATCGGCAAGGTGGGCAACCTCCAGCACGAGAACATCGCGTTGGGCAAGGCCGGCCGCACGATCTGGTTGGGCGTCCGCCCGACGGTCCGCGGTGTGGTGATGAACCCGGTGGATCACCCGCACGGTGGCGGTGAAGGCCGCACCAGCGGTGGCCGCCATCCCGTCACCCCTTGGGGTCAGCCGACCCGCGGCTACAAGACGCGCAGAAACAATCGTACGACTAAGTTCATCGTCAAGCGGATCAACTAGGAGAATTCACGATGGCCCGTTCTCTGAAAAAAGGCCCGTTCATCGATGGGCACCTCTCCAAGAAGGTGGATACCGCTGTTTCCGCGGATGATCGCCGCATCATCAAAACCTGGTCTCGCCGCTCCACGGTGATGCCGAAGATGATCGGCCTCACGTTCGCCGTCCACAATGGCAACAAGTTCATCCCGGTTTACATCACCGACAACATGGTGGGCCACAAGCTGGGCGAATTCGCCCCGACCCGCACGTTCAAGGGTCACGCGGGCAAGTCCGACGCCAAAGCGAAGGGGAAATAAGCCATGACAACCACCTCTATTGACATCGCTTCCAGCGCCACTATCCGCCACCTGCGCGGTTCGGCCCAGAAGGCCCGGCTCGTCGTGGACCTGATCCGCGGCAAGCAGGTCGGCGAAGCCCAATGGGTTCTGGCCAGCACCAAAAAATACGCCTCGGATCCCATCCGTAAACTCCTGGATTCCGCCGTGGCCAACGCCATCGACAAGAATCCGTCTGTGAACCCCGACGAGCTTATGGTCAAGTCCGTCTTCGTGGACGAGGGCTTCCGCATGAAGCGCGTCCGTCCCGCGCCCATGGGCCGCGCCTATCGGGTGCAGAAGCGCACCTGCCACATCACCATTCAGCTCGCCGGCGTGCCTACCGTACCTGGCGTGGAGGCGTAATCATGGGTCAAAAAGTTCACCCTTTTGGGTTCCGCATCATTTTCGCCAAGAACTGGCACAGCAAATGGTATTCCAAACGCGATTACGCGACGCTGCTGCACGAGGACCTCAAGCTCCGCAAGGATCTGAAGGCCCAGTTGCACGCCCTGAACGCGATGATCAGCAAGATTGATATCGAGCGCGCCGCCGACAAGGTGACGGTTCGTATTTTCACCGCGCGCCCCGGCATCGTTATCGGCCGCAAGGGCTCCGAGATCGACAAGCTCCGCGAGGACCTGCAGAAGAAGCTCAAGCGCCCCGTGGCCGTGGACATCCAGGAGATCAAAAAGCCTGAGATCGACGCGCAGCTCGTGGCCGAGGGCGTCGCCCAGCAGCTCGAGCGCCGCATCGCCTTCCGCCGCGCCATGCGCAAGGCCGAAGAGGCCGCCATCCGTTTTGGCGCCAAGGGATTCAAGATCAAGGTCTCCGGCCGCCTGAACGGCGCCGAGATCGCCCGCACCGAAGACTACCTCTCCGGTCAGATGCCGCTCCAGACCATCAAGGCCAACGTGGACTACGGCTTCGCCGAAGCCAAAACCACCTACGGCATCATCGGTGTGAAGGTCTGGGTGAACCTGCCGGATTCGGCCGTCGAAACCGTGAAGCGCTGAGGTAAACCACCATGTTGATGCCCAAGAAAGTCAAATACCGCAAGGTTCAAAAGGGCCGGGTCAAGGGAATGGCCACCCGCGGCGCCGAGCTCGCGTTCGGTGACTTCGGCCTGAAGGCCCTCGATCATTGCTGGCTCACCAATCGCCAGATCGAAGCCGCCCGTATCGCCATGACCCGCCACGTGAAGCGCGGCGGCAAGATCTGGATCCGGGTCTTTCCGGATCGGCCCACC
>JANXXC010000251.1 GCA_025350765.1 Holophagaceae bacterium
CTGGCGCACGTGGATGGCTTTGACGTGCGGGTCAGCAATGAAAGCGATGCGACGGCCCAGATCGCCCTTCAGGGGCCGCTCTCCGAAAAAATTCTTCAACCCCTTACGGACCTTCCTCTTCAGGGCATTCCCTACTATCACTTCCGACACGGCCTGGTATCTGGCCTTCCCGCTCTGGTGAGCCGCACGGGATACACCGGGGAGGATGGCTTCGAAATCTATGTGACGGCCGAAGCCGCCGAGAAAATCTGGCACGCGGTGCTGAAGGCGGGGGCGCCCGCAGGGTTAATTCCCGCGGGGCTCGGGGCGCGCAACACGCTCCGGCTTGAATGCAAAATGGCGCTGTACGGCCACGAGATTGACGACACCACCCATGCCCTGGAAGCGGGCCTAGCTTGGATCGTCAAGCTGAACAAGGACGCTGATTTCATCGGCCGCAAAGCCTTGGCCCAAGCCAAGGCCGATGGTCTGAAACGGAAGCTCGTGGGTTTCCGCACCGGTGAAAAACGCGACATCGCCCGGGATGGGATGTCCGTGGTGCGGGACGGCCAAAGGATCGGTTACGTCACCAGTGGCGGCCCCTGCGCCACAGTGGGCGCCAACATCGGCCTGGCTTACGTCCCCAGCGACATGGCCAAGGTTGGAAGCAAAATCCTGATCGACATCCGGGGCCGGGAGGTAGAAGCGGAAATCGTGACAACGCCGTTCTACAAGAGGAGCAAATGATGCGTGAGTCTAGGAATTGAGAGTTGAGAGTTGAGAGTTGAGAGTGAATCTAGCGGCGCCTTGGGCGCAACAAGATTGAACCTCTCGACTCTGAACTCTCGACCCTCGACTTCCAGCCCTAGAGCCCGCGCCCCGAACCCCCTACACTGACAAATCGCTTTGGAGGCCCCATGTACCCCGCCGACCTCAAGTACACCAAGGACCATGAATGGATGAAGATCCAGGAGGATGGCACCGCCCTGATTGGCATCACCCACTACGCCCAAGATGCGTTGGGAGACGTGGTCTTCGTGGATCTTCCCGAGGTGGGCGCCCAGCTTACTCACGGCGAGGAATTCGGCACGGTGGAATCCGTGAAAACCGTTTCGGAGCTCTTCGCGCCGGCCAACGGTGAAGTGGCCGAAGTGAATGCGGGACTCAATGACCACCCCGAGCAGGTGAACGAGGATCCCTACGGCAAGGGCTGGATGGTGAAACTCAAACTGGGCGCGGAGCTTCCTGACGACTTGTTGGACGCCGCCGCTTACGAAGCCCTGGTAGGTTCGGAGAGCCACTAGGTGGCGCTCCCTTTCCTGCTGATGGCCTTGCTGGGCCAGGTTCCTTTAGCGGTGCGTGAGATTCCGCAAAAATCTCCTCCGCCTCCGAAAACAACCCCAGCCGCAAAGTCACTCTCCGACCCGAAGGGACAGCCCCCCCCTAGCATTCCCAAACTGAAATCGCTCATCGAAGCCGCTGAGAATGCCATCAAGGATGAAGGCAATGAGGATTGGGATCTGGCCTCGGATCGCTGCGACGAGGCGGAATTGCTTATCGCCGCCTGGCCGGATGCCCTATTGAAAGAGCCCCAGGTGCCGGCCCTGCTGGATCGCCTGCGCCAAGTCCAGAAACAATTGGATGAAGACGACGCTGAAACCACGGTCCAATCCGATCCGGGCCTGATGGTGACGGAAGAAGTCGTCACTCTGAGCGGCGAGGATCTTCGGGCGGAACGAGAACGGGTCAAAGCCGCCGAACAGGGCGCCGTTTTTGATTTCCCCATTGATCTAAATGACAAGGTGCTGAGCATGGTGCGCACCCTGACAACTGAAAAACGCGGATTCATGGAGAACGCGCTGTCCCGTGCCTCTCAGTGGATGCCCATGATCCGGCAGGTCTTCGCCGAAGAGGGCATCCCCCAGGATCTGGCCTACCTCGCGGTGATTGAATCTGGCTTCCGCAACGAGGCCCGCAGCCATGCGGCGGCGGTGGGGATGTGGCAATTCATCCGCTCCACGGGACGCATCTATGGGCTGAATGGCAATGCCTGGGTGGAAGAGCGCCGGGACCCGGTGAAGGCCACCCGCGCGGCGGCGCGATACCTCAAGCGGCTGCGGGAGGTGAGCGGTGACTGGTACCTGGCGCTGGCGGGCTATAACGCTGGCCCCTTGACGCCGGAAAGGGCCATCCAGGCCCTGGGTACCCGCAACTTCTGGGACATTTACCGCTCCCGGTTCCTCCGCAATGAAACCAAAAATTACGTGCCTTCACTCTGTGCGGCGATTCTCGTGGGCCGCTTTCCCGAGCGCTATGGCTTGAACGCGGTGCAGCTCCGACCCTACGTTTTCGAGAGCGTGGACATCGAGCGCCAGACCAGTCTCACGGTCATCGCGCGCTACGCTGGCACCGACGTGGCGACCCTCCGGGAGTTGAATCCCGAGCTTCTGCGAGCGACCACGCCACCGGGCCGTTACACCCTCCGCGTGCCGCCCAATATGGCGGTTCCCACGGCTCGGGCCCTCGCTAAACTTCCCAGCCAGCAGCTGCTGGATTTTAAGAGCTACGTTATCCGAAGGGGCGACACCCTTTCCAAGGTGGCTTCGCGATTCAAGGTCACCGAGGAAGACCTGCTGGCCACCAACAGTTTGAGTCGATCTCAGTTTCGCCAAGGCCGCCGAATTCAGGTGCCACCCCCGGCCGCCATCCCCATTGATGACCGGGATCTGATGACTAAGGCTGAACACGCCAAGGTGCTGAGCGACCAGCCCCTGCCACCGCTCCCCAGCCTACCGGGGGATAGCGCGGCCAAGCCGCCCACCGCACCCACGCCAGCCCCTCCAAAAACTTCCGAAACCTTGTCCACGAGCGCGGTGCCGCGCTTCTACCAGGTCCAACCAGGCGACACGCTGGCGTCCATCGCCAGAGCCTTCAGCGTGGCTTTGCCGGAGATGGAACGGCTCAATCCTGAAGGATTGAAGGGCTTGAAACCTGGGGAGTCCGTCCACTTGCCGGATGCTTCCGCACCCCAGACCCATGCTGCCGCCCCTGTTCGGCTCAAAGTCGCGCAGGTCCACTCGGTCAAGCGCAAAGAGACCCTTTTTTCCATCGCCACCCGTTACGGCGTCAGCGCCGCGCAGCTAAGGAATTGGAATCATCTGCGTTCCAACCGGGTAGGGGTTGGCCAGCGGTTGAAGGTCTCCGGCGACTGACAAGGATCCGGAGGCGACCGCCTGCCCAGTCTGATTCGCGCTTGATCCATCCCGAATTTCGTGGGAGACTTTTGGTTCCCCTTGGGGCTTTAGCTCAGCTGGGAGAGCGCTTCCATGGCATGGAAGAGGTCAGCGGTTCGATCCCGCTAAGCTCCACCAAACACGGCCACCTCACGGTGGCCGTTTTCGCATCAATCTCTAACCTCGGGCTCCGATGCTTGCTTCCCTCAATCATGTCTCGCTGAACTTCGGTCCCCACGAGGTGCTGAAGGACGTGACCTGGGCCCTGGAAGAGGGCGAATGTTGGGGCCTCATCGGACGCAACGGCGCCGGTAAGAGCACCATCTTTAAACTTCTGCTGGGCCAGCTCGAAGCGGACAAGGGGACAGTGGTGCGCCCAACGAAGGAGCGCGGGATCCGCATGGGCCACTACGCTCAGGATCTGGTACCCGAAACCGGCGGAACCATTCTGGAAGAAACCCTGGCGGCCTTTGGCGACGTGGAGAAACTCCAACACGAGATGCGGGAGCTGGAACACAGAATGGCGGAAGCCGACGCGGATCTCGATGCGGTGATGGCGCGCTATCAGGACGTCACCGAGGCCTTCGAGCGCTTCGACGGCTTCAGCATTCGCGCCCGCGCCGAAAGCATTTTGCAGGCCCTGGGATTTGGCCAGGATGAATTTGAGCGCCCGGTGGATGCCCTGAGCGGCGGCCAGAAGAGCCGCGTGATGCTCGCGAAAGCGGTACTCCAGGGTCAGGATTTGCTGCTGCTGGATGAGCCCACGAACCACCTGGATCTGCCGAGCCTCCGTTGGCTCGAAGACTTCATTGATGACAGCAAAGCCACCGTGGTCGTCATCTCCCACGACCGCTACTTTCTGGATAAGATCGCCACCAGTATTCTCGAGATTGAGCTGGGCAAGAGCCGCGGCTATGAAGGCAACTATTCGGAATTCATGGCCAAGAAAGAACAGGAGCTGGAGCTGGCGGAACGCCATTTCGAGCGCCAGCAGGACTACATCAAAAAACAAGAAGACTACATCC
Organism: Holophagaceae bacterium; assembly: GCA_025350765.1. Lineage (GTDB taxonomy): Bacteria > Acidobacteriota > Holophagae > Holophagales > Holophagaceae > JANXPB01. The sequence goes on from JANXXC010000251.1 coordinate 4,238, forward strand.
GCCGCAACATCGCGGGCCAGAACACCAAGCAGGCGCGGGGCCGCCGCACGCATCTAGGGAAACTGGAACGCATCGCCAATCCGCTGCAGGATCGCCGCAAGGTGAAATTCTCCTTTCCCGAAACCCTGCGCGGCGGTGACGTGGCGCTGGTGCTGGACAACGCCTCGGTGGGCTGGGACGGCAAGGCCCTCTACAAGCCCCTCGAACAGTTGCAGATCAAGCGGGGTCAAAAGCTCGGCATCGTGGGGCTCAACGGCACCGGCAAGTCCACCCTGTTGAAGGCCATCGCCGGAGAGATCGAGTTCGTCACCGGCAGTTCGCGCCTGGGCAGCCAGGTGAAGCTCGGCTACTTCGACCAGCACCACAAGAATCTCGATCCGCGGAACAATGTCTTCCAGCAGATTCACGCGGTGAATCCTCGCGCCGTGAAACAGGACGTCATGAGCTTCCTGGGGAAGTTCAGTTTCCGTGGTGATGAGGTGGAGAAGCCCGTCACAGCCCTATCCGGCGGCGAACGCGCGCGCCTCAGCATCGCGACGCTCATCCGTGAAGGCGTGAATTTGCTGCTGCTGGACGAGCCCACCAACCACATGGACATCCCTTCAATGGAGGCCATGGAGGACACGATCCTGAGCTTTAGCGGCGCAGTCCTTGTGGTGACCCACGACCGCTACTTATTGGGCCGCGTGGCGGAAAGTTTGTTGCGCGTTCACGATGGCATCGCCGAATTCCGCGAGGGTGGCTACGAGGATCATCAGGCCTGGGTAGATTTGGATTTGTCCGCCGACGAGCCCGATGAAGATCCAAGTCCGAAGGCTCAAGCCACCAGCCCCAAAGAGACGCCAAAGGCGCCTGCTGGAAGTCCGGCCAAGCCCCTCGACAAAGAGGTGCAAAAAGCCATGAAGCGCCTGGAGCGATTGGCCCAGGAAGCCGAGGCCAAGGTCGGTGGATTGGAAGGAAAAATCGCCGACCTCTCCAGCGAAATGGCCGCCATGGATCCCAATGATTGGCAGGCCTTCACCTCGAAGCTCGATGCACAGAAACAACTGGAAACCGAATTGGCCTACGCGATGACTGCCTGGGAAGAAGCCCAAGGGGCCTTGGAA
>JANXXC010000272.1 GCA_025350765.1 Holophagaceae bacterium
GACTGTTGATAAGGAAATTCGGCGTCATCATCTGGAGCATCCAACGGTGGAGGGTCAGGAGCTCCTCCCTGGCCGCGGCCCGCCCCCCTCCGGAGCTATCATCCCGACGGGCCCAGCGCATATAGGCCAAGCTCAATTCAGTGAATGACCCGGCCTCCACCCACTCGTAAAGGCCCACCGGTCGCTGAAATCGCTGCCGACAAGGCTCCGAGACTGAAGCAAGCAAATCTACCCAGGCCGCCTCTCCACCGCGGCGCAATACTGCGCGTTGGATCTGAACCACGTTCGGGCCGCGAGCCTCAGTGATGCGCATTTGCTGGACCTGGAGTTCAGCGGGCGGCGTGGTAGTAAGAACAAGAAGGCTCATGGGAACCCCTCAACGAGGGAATACGAACCCAACATAGGTCACATCTGTGAGGTATTCCCGAAAATATTTCAATGGCTAGGCAGAATAAGCCATTTGGCTCGCTGTTGAACGGTTCCTGCCCCGCACGCGACGAATCAACCCCAGGTCAAGCGATAGCGGTGATGGCAAGCTTCCAGGCCCTCCCCAGAAGGGGGCGCGTAAGAGGACGCCACGTTGCGGGCGCCTGACATCTCTAGGGCCTCTTGAGCCCATCCCGGAAGGCCCTGCTCGTACCAGGCCGGGTAATACCCGTTGGCCCAGAGGCTGATGCGCGCCGAGTGGGAATCCAACTCATCCAACACCAATTGCCCGCCGCGATAATAGAAACGAAAAACGCGGGCCGCATTCTGCAGCACGAAAGCTGGCGATAGGGCCTTCAACAACCAGCGATTGATAAAGGTGAGTTGCTCCCGCGCCGTCCCCCTTCCCCGATCAAAGGCCCAGGCCTCTCCGAAGCGGTCCTGGTAGGCCACGCTCAGCTCCGAAGACAGCTCCGCATCCACCCATTCGAAGAGACCGACGGGTTTCATAAAGACGGAGCGGCAAGGCTCTGAAACCTGCGCCAGCAGCTTGTTCCAGGCTTCTTCGCCACCCTGCTCCAACATGGCTTTCCGCACTTGCTGGGTCATGGGCCCGCGCACATGGGTGATGCGCACGGTCTCGATGGTGAGGCCTGCGGGGATGGATGTTTCGGGTTCGGTGAGCACCATGTCGGTGTTCGAGTGTACGGCTTCATACACCTTGAGTGGTCACGGCTTGGTCATAGAAGGTAAAGAATATTTTTGGAAAATTCCGGCCTTTGGCTTGGTTTTCCGTCACCCCATCGGCACGTGCAGCCCGATCTTCTTCGCATGTTCTCGGGCGTCTTCGTAGCCCGCGTCGGCGTGCCTGAAGACACCCATGGCGGGGTCATTCCAGAGGACGCGAGCCAGGCAGCGGTCGGCGCGCTCGGTGCCGTCGGCGACGATGACCACGCCGCTGTGCTGGCTGTAGCCCATGCCCACGCCGCCGCCGTGATGAAAGCTCACCCAGGATGCGCCACCGGACGCGGCGGTCATGGCGTTCAATAGCGGCCAATCGCTCACCGCGTCGCTGCCGTCCTTCATGGCTTCGGTTTCGCGATTGGGCGAAGCCACGCTGCCGCTATCCAGATGATCGCGCCCTATGACGATGGGCGCCTTCACTTTCCCCGTCCGCACCAGCTCATTGAACTTCAGTCCCGCCAGATGCCGCTCACCCGCGCCGATCCAACAGATGCGCGCGGGCAGCCCCTGGAACGCAATTTTCTCTTGCGCCGCTTTGAGCCAGCGGATCATGCCTTCGTTTTCGGGGAACAGTTCCATCATGGCCGCGTCCGTCACCGCGATGTCTTCCGGATCACCACTCAGCGCCACCCAACGGAAGGGACCAATGCCTTTGCAGAAAAGTGGCCGGATGAAGGCCGGTACGAAGCCTGGAAAATCAAAGGCGTTTTCGAGTCCCGCGCGCTGCGCCTGGGCGCGGATATTGTTGCCGTAATCGAAGGTGACGCTGCCATTTTTCTGAAAGGCGAGCATCGCTTCCACGTGGGTTTTCATGCTCGCGAGGGCGCGCTCCACGTAGCTCTTCGGGTCAGACTTTCGCAGGCTCGCCGCCGCTTCCAGCGACAGCCCGAGCGGAATGTAGCCGTTGTACTCGTCGTGGGCGCTGGTCTGATCCGTCACCAGCTGCGGGACAAACCCGCGCTTTAGGATCTCCGGCAGCAGCTCCGCGGCGTTGCCCAGCAGGCCGATGCTGCGGGATTCTTTCGCATCCACATAGGTATGCACGAGGCTGAGGGCGGTGTCCAGATTGTCGGTCCACTCATCGAGGTACCGCGTTTCGATGCGCTTTTCGATACGCGTCCGATCCACATCGATGGCCAAGCAGACACCACCATTCATGGTCACGGCCAGGGGCTGAGCGCCGCCCATGCCGCCGAGGCCCGCGGTGAGGGTCCAAGTGCCCGCCAAGGTGCCGTTGAAATGCTGCCGCGCGGCCTCCGCAAAGGTCTCGTAGGTGCCCTGCACGATGCCTTGAGACCCAATGTAGATCCATGACCCGGCGGTCATCTGGCCGTACATCATCAGGCCCTTCTGATCCAGCTCGCGGAAGACCTCCCAGGTGGCCCATTTCGGGACAAGATTGGAATTGGCGATGAGCACGCGGGGCGCCTCGGAGTGGGTCTTCACCACGCCCACGGCCTTGCCGCTTTGCACCAACAACGTTTCATCGTCCCCCAGGTGCTTCAGCTCCTTCACGATGGCGTGGAAGCAATCCCAATTGCGCGCGGCCTTGCCCAGGCCACCGTAGACGACCAGATCCTCGGGCCGCTCGGCCACTTCGGGATCCAGGTTATTCATCAGCATCCGCAAGGCCGCTTCCTGCACCCAGCCCTTGCAATGCAGATGCGTCCCGCGGGGCGCGGTGATGACCGGAGATTCGGTGCTGACGGACATGGGGACTCCAGCGGAGAACCCATAGTCCCATGGCCCCGCCAAGGGCTCCAGCAATGGGGATATATACTAGGGTTATATGTTGTCACATCCAACCGAGTCGCCGACATCCAAGGGCAAGTGCAAAACCATCAATAGGAGTCCCATGCCCCGCTCATTCGCCACAACGACCCTTAAGACCCTATCGCTCACCGGCGCCCTTGCGCTGTTGGCTTCGCCCTTGATGAGCCAGGAGAGCCAGGAAGGCAAGCCGGGTCAAGCCACCCCAACTGTGGCAGTGGACCCGCGCATCGCCTATAAGAAGGCCATGGAGGACCTCATCAAATCGGGCTTGGCGGAGAAGGCTCTGAAGGAGGGCGCCAAGGTGCCGGACTTTACCTTGCCGGATGCGAAAGGAAAGCCCGTGTCGCTGTCCTCGCTGCTGGCCAAGGGTCCCGTCGTGTTGGCCTTCTATCGCGGCGGCTGGTGCCCTTTCTGCAACTTGGAGCTGAGTTCCTATCAAAAGGCCCTTCCCGAGATGAAAAAACTTGGTGCCAGCCTGGTGGCCGTCTCGCCGGAAACCCCGGATCACGGCGCCACCACCGCAGAGAAGAATGCCCTCACCTATCCCGTGCTCAGTGATTCCCATCTTGTGGCCTCGAAGCGCTTCGGCCTGGTGTTCACGGTGCCCGAAGCGGCTCGGCCCGCCTATAAGCAGTGGGGTGTGGACCTGGCGGCCTACCACGGCAACACCGATTGGGAGCTGCCCATCCCTGCCACCTACGTCATCGGGCAGGACGGCATCATCAAGCTGGCCTACGTGAACGCCGACTACACCCATCGCCTGGAGCCCGCCAAAATCTTGGAGATGCTCAAGTTCCTGCAACCCGCGAAATAGGCATAAGCCTTCACGATTTGAAATGCCTGGGGTCAAAACGGCTGGGGATGATGTAGAGCGCGGGCAGCGCGAAGAAAAGCGTCAGGCTCATCCAGACATGGAACCAGCTCGCCGCGAAGGCCAGCGCGTAAACCAAGGGCGCGACGCCGCAGCGTGCCCAGGCGAGGCGCACGATGGCTGGATCCAGATCGGTTTGAATGAGACGGTGGCAATGGGTGGCGTAGCCCCAAATAAGGAGAAAGCCCAGGCCAACGGCCACCAGCGTGGCGGCGTAGAAGCGGATGGCCACCGGGTCTTCTGGGTTAAGGCCCATGACGCTGGCGGGGAAAGGAATGAAACTGACGCACATGAGCAAGTAGAGATTCATCCACATCAGATTTTTGTCCACGCGCTTGATGAGCGTGAAAAGCCCGTGGTGGCCAACCCAATAAATGCCCGTAATGATGAAGGTCATGGCGTAGGCACCGAGCTTGGGCCAGATCATCCAGAGCCGCTGCATGAGCGGAAGCACGTCGGTTTCTGCGGGTAGACGCAGGTCCAGCACCAACAGCGTGATCACCACCGCGAAGACACCATCACTGAAAGCCTCCAGGCGGTTGGTGGTCATCACCGCCGTGGGCATGGGACTGGGCGCGGCTTCCACCCGCGCCTCAAAATTGAGCAGGGATTCGATCATCCCTTCGGAGTGGGGAGTCACCGGGGTGGGGCTCACAAAGAACCCACGGTCTTGTACATCCGCGCATCGAAACGGCTGGGCCAGATGAATTGAATCGGCACGAGTACCAACACCAGAAATCCCAGCTTCACACTGATGAAAGTGAGCAGGAAAGCGAGCATGTAGGCTGCGGTGAAAGAGAAACCTCGGATCCACTGCCGGCGGATGCGCGCCCGGTCCATGTCGCGGTAGATCAAGCGATGATTCAGGCTGGCGTACCACCAGATCAGGTTGTAGGCCACGCCGATGAGGACGAGCACCAGCGCGAAGAAGCGCACCGAATCAGGGTCCATGGGATGAAGGCCGAGAATCATGGTGGGAAAGGGAATGAAACTGACGAAAATGAGTTCCAGAAAATTCAGCCACATCAGGGACTTGTCCACGCGCTTGATGAGATGGAAAAGGCCGTGGTGACCAATCCACGTCATCCCCACGATGATGAAACTGCCCACAAAGGCGGCCATTTGCGGTTCCATCAATCGAAGTTTCAGGGCCAGCGGCGCGGGGCCCGGCGGCAATTTCAGTTCCAGCACCAGCAGCGTGATGACGATGGCGAAAACGCCGTCGCTGAAAGCCTCCAGCCGGTTGGTGGAGATCACCGGCGAGGGCATAGGACTAGGCGTGGGCGTCGTGGGTTGGCTCATCATCTTTGAGCCAATGTACCGGACTCAGAGCTTCTTCAGGTATTCCAATCCGCGCTCCAACTCACGCCGCATTTCCTGGGCGGTCTCAGTCCGTTTGGAGGTCCCATGCCCTGGCAGCACCCACCGGAAATTGAAATCCAGAAGTTTCTCCAAGGATTTCAACTGCTTGCTCCAGCTATGCCAGTTGACGCGTTTGGAAGCCGACAACATGCCGCGCTGCGGATTCCACCACAGGTGATCGCCCGTGAATAGAAAGGTCTCGCGATAGAGCAGGCACGCGCTTCCGGCTGTGTGCCCCGGCGTTGGGATGAAGAGCAGATCCGGCGCCAACGCAACGGGATCAGCGCCCTCGATGTAGCGATCCATCCCGGCATAGTGGTCGTCCGCGTGCATGATGCGCTCGCATCCGAAGCGCTCATGAAAGGTAGCGTGATCCGCCACGTCGTCCTGATGGCTGAGCACCATCGTTTTGACGCCGCCCAGCTCCTCAATTCGCTTCAGCAGCGGCTGGGCGGCCCTCGGCGAATCCATCATCACGTTGCCCGCCTCGCGCTGGAGGAAATAGCTCCAGGCGCCGAAACTGTTTTCGGAAGTGAAGCCGCAAAAATGCACGCCATCTTCGATGGGATCCGGAAAGGCGCGCGCGGCCTCAGCCATGGAGGATTTATCCTCAGTGCCAATGCTGGACGTGGGACAGGCCAGCAGGGCCATGGAAGCCCGCAGGCGCTGGTTTTCGAGCGGTTGATGATGGATGCGGGAATGACCCTCCGCGCCCTCGAAAACGTCTATTGCCATGGTGTAACAAGTGCCGCAGTCAATACAGCTCTCATCCACAAAAAAGGCGCCGGGCTGGTTGTCCGAAAAGGCTTTCGCACGCTGGGCCATGACTGCCTCCGCAGTCCAGTAATCGATTAGTTCAACACCAGGAACGTCACCTGGCCCGCGCCGGGTTCTGGAACCGCCACCATATGCCTCGCGGGGTCTACGCCCAAATCCGCAGGATTCTGCAGGTCGCCCTTTACGAGCTGGAATTGGCCGTTGTCATCCACGATGAAGAGCTTGCCGGCGGCGTAGTCAGTCACTAAGAAGGCATTCCCAAAGGCTTCGATCCCATCGAGATTGCCCAGGGGCTCCTTGGAAATCGTAGTGATGGCGAGGGTCTTGAGATCAATGCGATGGAGGCTCCCCTTCGCGCTGGTTTCAAAGGTGGTGGCGTTGGTGATCACTCCCCAACCCACCATCAGCAGCTTGCCGTCCCGCGTCAGCAGCCCGTTGGGGCCATCCATCCGAGGCCCTCTCACCAGCGTCTCCGTGGCCTTGGCCCCCTTGCGCAGGACGAACACCGCGTTTCCCGTGGTGTCTGAAACGTACACATCGCCTTCGGGCGAAGCGGCAATACCATTGAGGAATTTCGCGCCAGCCACCACATATTTCGCGATCACGGCCCCCTTGTCCACATCCACCGCCACGAGCGCATCAATGTCAGCGATGTAAAGCGTCCGGCCCACCAGGCCCAAGCCCTTAGGGGCATTAAGGCCTTTCACCCAGTCCTTGGCGGTGATGAGGCCGTTGGAGTCCAGTTTCGCGATGAACCCTTTCCCCTCGAGGTTCCCGGATCCACCCGCCATGTTGGAGACGTACCAGACCTTCCCCTTTGCGTCCCACAAAGCGCTCTCAGGGTTCGAGAATCCCGGCACCGTCCACTGGCTCGTGATCACGGGCGCGTGCAGGGGTTCCAAGGGTTTCGTTTCGGGCTTCGTCGCCCCCACGGTAACTTTGGCTGCTTTGGGGGCCACCTTGGGTTTCCTGGAGTGTGGGGTGGCCTGGGCGTCGAGCAGAGTTGAGAGGGACAGAAAGGTAAGGACCAAAGCGCGCATGGAATGACTCCGGGTTGATGGCTTCTATTCTGGGCCCATTCATCCGCGCAGCACGATCTCCGTTTCGAAGTCGCTGGGCGCCTGCTTGTGCAGCCTCCAGAATTCATCGGCGATGCGATCCGGGTCAAAGGCTGTGCCCGGCGCGATCATTCCGCAAATGGTGACCGTACCCACGTGGATGCCGCAGGGCCCAAGCTCCTTGGCAAGGCTGAAGCAGAGGCTTCGCTGCCCGGCCTTGCCGATGCTGAGGCTGGCGCCACTCGCGAAAGGCGTAAGCGCGGATCCGCCACCGGTCAGAAGGATGCTGCCCTTGGCGTTGGCTTTCATGGATGGAATCACTGCCTGGGCTGCGGCCAGAAAGCCACCCACCATGCCGCGGAATTCCGCGTCGAGATCCGCCGGATCCAGTTGCGACGGCAGCGCCTCCCGGAAAATGGAAGCGTTGTAGATCAGCACTTCCGGCTCTCCAAGGCTGCCGTAGATGGAGCGGAACGCGGCGGCCAGGGACTCCGGATCAGAGGCGTCGACGCCGAATCCCCAGGTCTCGATGCCCTCCTTCCGCAGCCGGTCTGTGAAGGTTTTCACCGCAGCCAAACGTCGGGCCATCAGCGCGATGCGATAGCCCTCCTTAGCGAAGCGGTGGACCAGGGAAAGGCCCATGCCTGGGCCCATGCCCACCAGGACCATCAAGGGTTTGGATTGATCGTTCATGGCCTGCTCCATCGGATGCTTCCACAATATCGGATCAACCTCCGAATGCGGCGAGGTTCGCCTTCAGATACCCGTCTAACCCGCGAGGAACCTTGCCGGTGAGCAGTTCCACATTGCCGGAAAGGCCGCTGCTCGTCCCCTTACGGTAGTGCTGGTAAAGCGTGACGAGTCCGAAGGAATAGGCCGGGTCCATCCCGTAGCCCAAAAAGGTCTGGTAGGCCGCGGCATCGCTCACATTCACGTAGGGAACTTCCTTAGCGAGCAGCTTGGACAGTCGGGAGGCGATGTCCGAGAAGCCGAAAGCTTCCGGGCCCGTCAGATCGTAGACGCGGTTTTCGTGACTGGCTTCGGTGAGCACCTTCACCGCGGCGTCGGCAATGTCCTGCGTATCAATCCAACCCATGCGGGCATCCCCCGCCGACGCGTAGATGGGCTGCCCGGCCGCCACGGCGGCGCCCCAATTGGGTGCCAGGTTCTGCAAAAAGATGTGGGGACGAAGGAAAGTCCAGCCTAAGCCGGAATCCCGGATGGCCGCTTCCACCCGGCCATGCACCGCCAGGATCTCCGTGGCCGCCGCGGGGTCCGCGCCATAGGCGCTGAGCTTGACGATGCGGTGCACGCCCACGGCCTTGGCGGCTTCAAGGGCATTCAATTCCTGGCGCGTTTGTGCGCTGGTGGGCGCGGCGAGAAGAAAAAGAACTTCCACACCCGCAAAGGCGGTCTTCAGGCTGGCGATGTCATCGAGGTTGCCTTGAACCGTGGAGACGCCCGCGGCTTCAAGGGTCGCGGCCTTTTCAGCACTTCGCACAAGAGCCTTGAAATTCGCTTCAGAGGCCTTCAGGGATTGGATGAGATCGGTTCCGACTTTTCCGGTGGGTCCGGTGATGAGGATCATGGTTTCTCCTGGGGTGTTTTTGGGGGGTTATTTCGGGTTGGTGGCCCAGACAGTCAGCTCGGGAATGAAACCCCTGTCATCCATTTCAAGCATGGCCTTGATGGCGTGCGCGATTTCCGAGGCGCGCAGCTTCGTTTCATTGACCACCTGTTGGCGTCCCATGCAGCCTTGGAATTCCGTGACCACTTCCGAGGGATTCACCTGCATGACGCGGATGTCGTGGCCGCGCAATTCCGCCCGCCAGCACTCGGTCATGGCTGCCACGGCGAACTTGCTGGCGGTGTAGGCCGTGCCACCGGCGAAGCCTCGCTGGGCGGCGGTGGACGCGATGTTGATGATGTTGCCGCCTTTGCCATTCGCGATGAAATGCCTTGCCGCCGCTTGGCCCGCGAGCATGGCGCCAAATACGTTCGTATCCATGATGCGGCGGAACTCCGCCAGCTCCAGATCCACCAGGGATGCGAAAGAGCCGATGCCCGCATTATTGATGAGCACGTTGAAGGAACCAAATGCCTGCACGATTTCATCCACCATGCGCGTTACATCAGCGTGAACGCTGACATCCGCATGGATGGCGAGAGCCTTCAATTCCACCGCAGCGGCCTTGAGCTTGGATTCATCGCGCCCCGTGATGGCCACCTTGGCGCCAACCGCGATGAGCACCCGGGCGGTCGCGAAACCGATGCCTGAGCTGCCTCCGGTGATGAGGACTTTGGCGGTCTTGAGATCCATCAGAGGTCTCCTTGTTGAGATTTCACTTGCTCATGGACATAAGAACTTGGGCGTGGCGTTCGACTTCCGGAGCTTCCAAGGGGCCTCCATGCCCCATGTAAAACCGCTCGAAACCAGCGTCAACCAGACGCTTTAGCTCATGCCCTACGGTCTGCGGGTCGTCCTCGAAAGGTGGGCGCTTGGCCTGGTCCTTCCTAGCGATGCCGCCAAGCAGAATGCCTGAGGCGATGAGATCCCCGACCAAGGCATCCCTGGTGGAAAGCTCCACCGAGATGGAGCCAGCGGTGTGGCCCGGTGTGTGGCTGACCCTACCGGGAACGCCGTAGGGGGCCAGGTCCAGAACCTCATCCTTCGAGAGAAGAATGTCAGGCTTAAAACCGGAGTACGGCTGGAACATCAACCGCGTCTTGAGGAACAGACGCCCGAACCAACCCGTTGTGCAGAAGGTCATCGGCGTTTCTCGGCGGAGGTGCTTGGCGTCGTCCTCGTGGGCCACAATGGGCGCCCCCGACAGCTCCCGCAGCCGGGCCGCACTCCCTGCGTGATCCACATGAGCGTGGGTTACGACAATGAGTTTGATGTCTTTGAACCCAAGCTTCGCCTTTGCCAAGACCTCCTCGATTTTGCACTCAGACCCAGGCAAGCCCGTGTCCACAAGCACACATCCATCCGCTCCTACGATCAGGTGCGCGTTCACCATGTTGAAGGGCAGGATCGGAATGCGGATGATTCTCGCTATCACCATTTGTTCCTCGCTCGTTTTTGGGAAGCTTGGCTCACAGCGCCTGGGCGATGAATTCACGGATCTGGGCCTTGGGCTGGGCGCCGACAAGCTTTCCGACGGGTTTACCGTCCTTTATCAAGATCATCGTGGGGATGCTTTGGATGCCGAATTGGCTGGCCACTTTGGGATTTTCGTCCACGTTGATTTTGGCGATGTTGGCGTGGCCCTTTAACTCGGCGGAAAGCTCATCCAGAATCGGCGCGATCATCCGGCACGGGCCGCACCATGGGGCCCAAAAATCCACCAGGGTGGTGCCGCTGGCGGTGGCCGCGGTGAATTCAGAATCGGTGAGGTGTTTGACGAGGTCGGACATGGTGACTCCTGATTTCAATTTTCTAGAATTGCGCTGAGGGTGATGTCGGCCTTCAGCACGCGGCTCACGGGACAGCCCGCTTTGGCGGCCGCGGTGATTTCCTGGAATTGCGCTTCGGTGATGCCGGGAACGCGGGCCTTCATGTCGAGATGCACCGCGGTGATGGTCCAGTTGCCTTCCACCTGCTCCAAGGAGAGCGTGGCTTTGGTGTCCAGGCTTTCGGCGGTGAAGCCGGATTTGCCGAGCGCCGCGGCGGTGGCCATCGTGAAGCAGCCCGCGTGAGCCGCGGCGATAAGCTCTTCGGGATTGGTGCCGGGGCCATCCTCAAAGCGGCTGCCGAAACCGTAGGTGGTGTCCTTCAGGATGCCGCTTTGGGTGCTGACCTTTCCCTTGCCGGTCTTGAGATCGCCCTGCCAGGCGGCGGATGCGGTGCGTTTCATGGTTGCTCCTTGGTTGCATAAATGTGAGGCTTCAGCGACCCACGAGTTTCATCATGGCTTCGGAATAGCGTTCGCCCGCCACGGCGCCGCTGGGTAGGACTTCGTTGATGTGCGCGAAATCTTCCTTCGTTAACTCGATGCTCAGCGCGTCCAAATTTTCTTCCAACGTCCCCCGGCGCTTGGTACCTGGAATGGGGATGATGTCATCGCCCTGAGCGAGCACCCAGGCCAGCGCCAATTGAGCCGGCCTGCAGCCCTTGGCATTCGCCAATTCCGCCACGCGATCCACAAGATCCAAATTTTTCTGAAAATTCTCACCTTGAAAGCGCGGTGAAAGGCGCCGGTAGTCATCGGCGGCAAAATCCTCGAATTTCCGAAGCTGGCCCGTCAGAAATCCACGCCCCAAAGGGCTGTAGGCCACGAAACCGATGCCCAGCTCGCGGCAGGCCGCCAATACGCCGTCTTCAGGATCCCGGGTCCACAGGGAATACTCGCTTTGCAGCGCCGAAATGGGATGCACCTTGGAGGCGCGACGAAGGGTTTCAGGGCCCGCTTCAGAGAGTCCCAGAAAACGCACCTTTCCCTGCGTCACCAGGTCCGCCATGGCTCCCACCGTGTCTTCGATGGGCGTGTCCGCATCCACGCGATGCAGGTAGTAGAGATCGATGTGATCAACGCCGAGGCGCTTGAGGCTACCTTCCGCCGCGCTCCGGACGTACTCAGGACGGCCATTGATGCGGCGGAAGGCAGGGTCCTCTGAGCGCTGGATGCCGAACTTGGTGGCCAGCACCACCGAATCCCGGCGCCCCTTGATGGCGCGGCCCACCAGTTCCTCATTGCGGAAGGGCCCGTAGGCGTCCGCGGTATCCAAGAAATTGAAGCCGCGCTCCAGGAAACGATGGATGGTGGCGGTGGATTCCACGTCGTCGGTGGCGCCGTAGAACTCCGACATGCCCATGCAGCCGAGGCCCAGGGGCGAAACGTGAAGGCCTTGGGTTCCGAGGGATCGCAGATTCATGATTGGTCTCCTGAAAAGGCGCTCAGCCTAGCACCGCGATGTGACGACGGTGAAAATGAACCCCGTTCATCGGACTTGGATAAGCTCCGATTCCGGAAAGCGCACCTTGGTGAGAGTGGCGTACTTGTCCTCGCTGCTGCGGTAGCCCGCGGCGCAGGCGCAGACGGTGGCATAACCTTCGGCTTCGAGGCCCAGGATGGCGTCGTATTGGGCCGGATCGATGCCTTCCAGCGGGCAGGTGTCCACACCCAGCATCGCGGCGGCGGTCATGAAGTTGCCCAGGGCGATATAGGTCTGGCGAGCAGACCACTCATCAATCCTGGCGGCCTTGGGGCTGTTCACGAGACTGCCCACCATCATGCCCTTGTAGCCCTCCAGGGATTCCGTGGACACGCCGCGCACTTCGGCGATGCGATCCACGTAACGCGCGATGTGCGCCTCGCCCATGGATTTTTTGATCGCAAAGACCACGAGGTGCGAAGCCTCCTCGATCTGGGCCTGGCCCCAGGATGCGGGCCTCAGCTTGGCGCGGAGGGCCGGGTCGTTCACGACGATGAACTTGTAGGGCTGAAGGCCATAGGAGGACGGCGTCAGCACGAGCGCCTCCGCCAGGCTCTTCCAAGTCTGGGCGTCGATTTTCCGCGCGGGGTCGAATTGCTTGGTGGCGGAGCGCCATTCCAACTGGTGGACCAGGGCGTCCGGCGTGAGCTTGGTGGCAGGAAGGGTTGCTGCGATGGTCATGTCTGCTCCAGGGGGCTGTTGCAATCTGTGGGCCCGTGTCATGATGTTTGGGTGCTTACAAACTTTTTGAAAGTAGGCACTATTTTGGAAGGTAGGCACCCGATGGTGAGAAAAGCATGTGCGCTTCAACCAAATGTCCTGAGCGGCCTCTGCCCTACGCGTCAGGTGCTTGATCTCATCGCCGACAAGTGGACCACCCTCGTCATCTACCTGCTTTCCAGCGGCACCCATCGCTACGGCGAGTTGCACAAGCGCATCGAAGGCATCAGCCAGAAGATGCTCACGCAGACCCTGCGCAAACTCGAGGACGACGGCCTGGTGAAACGCACCGTCTACCCCGAAGTCCCGCCCCGCACGGAGTACGCGCTCACGGCCCTAGGCGAGACCCTGCGAGAACCCTTATCGGCCCTCTGCCAGTGGGCGGAACAACACCTGCCTGAAGTGGAGAAGGCCCGGGGGAAGAAGAAGGCGAAAGACTTGGCTCTCACGGCTTCATGAGTCGATCCCAGTCTTCGGGTCGGTCGAGGTCGAAGTCGCCCCCGGGAAGGGAAATGCCAATCACCTCCGCATCATTGAGCATGGACTTGGCGCCCTGATCGCCCTTCAGGGATCGGAGTGCTTCGAAATGTATGGCTGGAAAAAGAGCGGGGACGCCCGTGGTGTCCGCGTAATTGGAAGCGACGATAAGTCGCTCATCAACCTGATGGGCTTCCAACATCTGCTCGAGGAAGGCCGCATCCACCATCGGCTGATCACAGACAAGAAGGAGCGCGGCTTCAAGATCCATAGGCAGGGCCGCGATTCCAGCGCGGATGGAAGAGGCCACGCCTTCGCTCCAAGCATCGTTGGACACGATCCCGATCCTAAGGTCCGAGAGGGCCGCCGCGACGGCCTCTGCTTCGCAACCCAGCACCGCGATCACGGGCTCGCAACCCGCATCTAGCGCCATACGCGCCATGCGATGGACCAGGGTTTCACCTTGGAATTCAAGCAGCTGTTTAGGCCTTCCCATGCGCCGAGATGCCCCCGCCGCCAGCAGGATCGCGGCAATTCTCACCGGGAAATGGCCGCGTGGATGGCGCCCCGACCATCGCGCAGATGCTGGGGTTGGCGCTCACTGAAGACCGCCTGGATCTCCGCGAGAATCGACAGCGCGATGGCCTCGGGCGATTCACTTCCAAGGTCCAGCCCCACGGGCGAAAAGAGCCGCGCGACCTGGTTTTTCGAGGGTTCCTCTTCCAATTCATTCAGGAGGCGCTGACTCCTTCGCCGGTGGCCCATAAGCCCCAGGTAGGCGACCTCGCTGGGCAACAGATGCTCCAGCCAGCCGCGATCCATCTCGAAGTGATGGGTCATGAGCACCGCAGCGCTGCGGCCATCAAGGGCGATGTCCACGAGGCCTGATGCGGGCCGCAGGCACTTCACGACGTCGGCCTCGGGGAAGCGGTCGGCGCGGGCGAATGCGGACCGGTGATCCACCACACCCACGAAGAAACCCAAGGTCTCCGCCATGCGAACCAGCGGCCTGGCATCGTCGCTGGCTCCAAAAATCCAAAGCGCGATGGGCGGCTGGAAGGTTTCAACAAAAATATCGGAGGCGCCCGAGGCCGAGACGTCCGCATTGGGCTCGTCATCCAAAATGACGCGCTCGGCTAGATGGAGTTCATCCAATCGGATGGCGATGCGAATGGGCCTTCGTTCCCCCATGGCAAGTTCCAAACGCCGCAGCCAGGGCGGGTCTTCGAGCCGCTCCACCAGGATCTCCGCGGCGCCTTCGCAGCCGGATCCCGTGCCCCAGATGAGGTCCAGATCCGTGCGCAAGTCGTAGCGCAACAAGCGCGGTTTCCCATCCACAAGGCACTCACTTGCGCGGGCGAACACGTCCGCCTCCAGGCACCCTCCACTCAGAGATCCCAGCCTCGGGCCCTCCGCATCCATCAGTAATCTCGCGCCGGGCTGGCGGTAGCTAGAGCCCTCCACGCGCACCAGGGTCGCCAGCATCAGCGGAGAATGGGCGGCGCGCGCGGAGCGGATGGCTTCGATGATGCTTGTAAGTTCGTTCACGCCTTCAGAACCTTCTCGGGCGTGAGGGGGAGGCTTCGCAAGCGCTTTCCGGTGGCGTTGAAAATGGCGTTGGCCACAGCGGGCGCGATGGGCGGGAGACCCGGCTCCCCCACACCGCCGGGCGGCAAGTGGCTCTTCACGATGTGGACCTCGATCTTGGGGGTGTGGGCCATGTGGAGGACGGGGTAATCCTTGTAGCTGTTCTGGACGACGCGGCCGTGGTCCAGAGTGATTTCACCGAAGAGCGCGGCGGACAGCCCGTAGATGATGCCCCCCTCCATCTGCGCGCGGATGTTGAGCGGATTGATGGCCATGCCGCAGTCCACGGCGCAGACGACGCGATGGACTTTCACGGTGCCATCCTTCATCACTTCTACTTCCGCCACTTGCGCCACGTAGGTGCCGCAATCCAGGTAAGGGTGGGCGGCGATGCCCATGCCGCGGCCCTTAGCCCGCTTGGCGAGATGCCACGCATTCCATCCGGCCTTTTCCGCCGCCAACTCCAGAACCCGGCGCAAGCGCTTGGGATCCAAGTCCTGCTGGCCGACTTTCCGTTTTTCGTCCTTTTTCAAAAGTGAGAGGCGGAAGGCGAGAGGATCCTTGCCGCCCGCATGGGCCAATTCATCCAGGAATGATTCGGTGACGAAGGGATTGAAGGAGGCCGGCACCGCGCGCCAGAAACCCAGGGGAAAGGGCGTGTCGCTTTGGGCCCATTCCACTTGCAGGTGCGGGATATCGTAGGCCAGATCCTGGGCCCCCGAAAGTTCCGTAGCCTCCGCCGGCCAGGGCATCCCCAGGGACGCGGCGATGGAAGGCCCCACGATGCGGTGGTGCCAGGCGTGGGCCCCGCCCTTCCCATCGAGGCTCCCGGCGATCTGGTGGGTGGTTCCGGGCCGGTAGAAATCATGTTGGGTGTCATCTTGCCGGGAAAACTGCACCTTCACCGGCACTCCCGCGGCCTTGGAGCACTGCACCGCTTCGACAATGAAATCCGGCATGGCGCGGCGTCCAAATCCGCCTCCCAGCAAGGGGATATGGATCTCGATCTGGTCGGCCTTGAGGCCCGTGATCTGCATCACCAGCGGCAGCGTGAATATCACGCCCTGGGTGGGGGCGTAGATGTCGCAGCGGTCAGGCCTAACGTCCGCCACCCCCACCATGGGCTCCATGGTGGCGTGGGCCAGGAACGGGCAGTCGTAACGCGCTTGGATGTGGTCGCTGCCCTTGTCGCTCTTGTCGCTCAGTGCCTTAGCCCCCTGCCCTTCTTTTCGAACAACCTTGCCCGGAGTCTTCATGCGGGCTTCAAAGCCCTTCCAGATGTCCACCGTGGATACGGCTGCGTTGGCGCCTTCGTCCCATTGGATCTTCAGGGCCTCGCGGCCTTGGAGGGCCGCCCAGGTGCTGTCCGCAAGTACCGCCACGCCGCTGGAAATGGTCAGCACTTTCTTGACGCCGGGCACCGCCTTAGCTGCGGAATCATCCACGGATTTGAGCTTTCCGCCGAAGACCGGACTGGCCGCGATCGCCGCAAATCTGAGATTTGGAAGCACCGTGTCGATGCCAAACTTGGCGCTCCCGTCGACCTTACCTTTGGCGTCGAG
>JANXXC010000008.1 GCA_025350765.1 Holophagaceae bacterium
CAGCGGCGCGATGTTGACGCCGAATTCCTGCAGCATCATCAGCAGCAGGAAGACCATCACCAACACCCGGGCGGCGTTGTTCAGCACCGCCGCCAGTGTATCGGCGCGGCGCTCGGCCTCGGTGGTGATGTCGTCGTTGCCATCGTCCACGGCCCGGCGCACGGCTTTGCCGATGATCTTCACCGCCCATAGGAAAGCCGCGGCGACCAGCAGCACCAGGACAAGGTGATAGACCTTGGCCCAGCCCGATTGTTCGAGCCACTGGGTGATGGGTTCCAGCAGGGATAAGACCGCAACGTTCATGGGGCTCCGGTTCCGGCGCAAAGCCAATCAAACCATTGTCCCCGAAATCCTATGTGGAGGCCGGGTCCATAGCTTCTTGGTATGACGCAGTACCTCAGAACCGAACGCCGAAAGATATTGTCAAGCTCGTCGCGTCGCGAAGGGTGGGCTGGCCGTTCAAGGGCGTGTCTAGTAGATGAAAATCCTTTACGCCGTTGTAGCGCCACTGCTGGACCTTCCCTTCGATGAAGGTATGGGATCGCCCTTGGTAGCCGAGACCCACGCAAATGTAAGGGGTGTCCGCCGCGGGCCAGGTGGCGAGGTTCTGCAAAGTTTCGTGGTTCTGGCTATCCACATCCCGGTGCTCCAGGTAGAGCCTGGCTCTCTGGATGCCGCCCCCGCCCAAGAAGTACGTGCCATGGCCACCGTCCTCGGTGTAGACGATCAAATCCGCCGCCAGGGAGTAGCTGCGCAGTACCATTCGCTCCTCGCTGTAGCCGAGGTCGAACATTGAGGCGAAAGCCCTGGCCAAGAGGTTTCGGTCATCCACGCGGTAGCCGGTCCACGAGAAGCTTCCCCGCACGGCGAACCGCGAGCTCAGCGATTGCTGAATCCCCGCGCTGAATCCGAAGCCCAGCTTGCCATCCACATCCGTGGCGAGCGTGCCCAAAGGCGCGGCGGTATGCACTGCGAGGACTACTCCCAGCGGCTTCCCTTCTTGTGCCCCCAAGGGGACGAAAGGCAGCAGTACAGCGAGCAGGGCAAAGCTTTGGCGGATGTCCATGGTTCCTCCCTAGGGTGAATGAATCTGACGAAGCAGAATCCAGGCCATGGCGCGAACCACGGATGCCTTTAGGGAATTTGGGCGGAGATGGATGTATCGATGTGGTTTCAAGCCACGGGTTGCCTAGGCGCGTGGCAGCCTGCAACACCGCAACTGCGCTTCAATGCTTCCCTATTTCCAGCTCGCCCAATAATTCAAATTCTCAACCAAACCCGCGGCCGCCGTGGCTTTGAGGGGGCGGTAGGTGTCCACCATGACCGCGACTTCGTCGGTGCGGTCCTTGGTGCGGCTGAGGGGAATGGCCTTGGGGTGCGGCCCGTGGTGGATGCCCTGGGGATGCCAGGTGACCATGCCTTTTCCGATGCCATCGCGGCTGAAAAAGTGGCCGTCGGAGTAGAAAAGCACTTCGTCGAAGTCAATGTTGCGATGGAAAAAGGGCACGCGCATGGCGCCATCTTCTTCTTCAAAGGGACGCGGCAAAAAGGAGCAGATGACGAAGTTCTGGCCGAGAAAGGTGGTGTGGACGCTCGGCGGCAAATGATAGCGATGGCTCGTCACCGGGCGGATGTCCTTGACGTTGATGCGCCACACGCTGAGATCGCCCTTCCAGCCCACCGCGTCCAGCGGATTGAAGGGATAGAAGACTTTCGTGATCTGGTTCTCGCGCTTGATGTGGACCGCCCATTCGCGGTCCGCGCCTTCGATGTAATCCGCCAACTCCGGCGTATCGATCATGGCCGGATCGAAGAGCGCGTTGGGCCCCAGCATTCCCCGATCCGGGAGGGTGATTTCGCTGAAGGATTCGATGAGGAGGTAGCGCTGCTCGCCTTCCGCAGGCAAGAAACGATAGGTCGTTCCCCGCGGAATGACGAGGTAGTCGCCCTTGTCGTAATCGAGATTCCCGAAATCGCTTTCGAAGCGGCCGCTTCCTGCGTGGATGTAATAGACGTCGTCACCGTCGGCGTTGCGGTAGAAAAAATCCATGGATTGGGGCGCCACAAAATGAAGCGCCACGTCGTTGTTATGCAGCACGCAGACCGGCGAAAAACTTTCCTCTTTGGAACCAAAGAGGGACTCCAGCAGAGCCCCGGCGCGGACCTGCTGCACTTCGGCGTCGCCTTCCACCGCAGGGTCAGAGGGGAAGATTTGGTTCAAATCGTAGCTGTGGGGGACCAGGGGGCCTTCAATGCGCGTCCAGTTCGTCGGGGGATGCAAGCGGTAGAGATGCGTGGTCTTCCCGAAAAAACCTTGGCGGGCGTGCTCTTCTTCAAAGGTGCCCTCCGGCAGATCCACATGGGCCTGTCGCGAGTGGCGCCCTTTGCGGAGGGGGAAGAGCGGCGTGGTTTTTTTGTCGGCCATGGGGAACCTCGGCTTCAGTATTTCAAAGGGTCCCAGTGATGGGGATCACTCACCTTGCATAAACGGATAGCGATAGTCCGTGGGTGGCACAAAGGTCTCTTTGATGGTCCGCGGGCTGATCCAGCGCACCAGGTTCAGCTTCGACCCCGCCTTGTCGTTAGTGCCGCTGCCGCGGGCCCCGCCAAAGGGCTGCTGGCCCACCACCGCGCCCGTGGGCTTGTCGTTGATGTAGAAGTTACCCGCGGCGTTGCGCAGCACCTCCAGGGCCTGCTGGATCGCCTTGCGGTCCTGGCTGAAGACCGCGCCGGTGAGGGCGTAGGGGCTCGTGTGGTCGACCGTGTGGAGGATGTCCGCCCAGTGATGTTCGTCGTAGACATGCACCGTTACCACCGGGCCGAAAAGTTCGTCGCACATGGTCTTGTACTTGGGATCCTTGGCGACTAGAACCGTGGGCCGCACAAAGTAGCCCTTTGAATCGTCGCACTGGCCGCCCACGAGAATGCTGGCGTCAGGCGACGCCTTGGCGCCATCAATGGCGTCCTTTTGGGTCTTGAAGGAATTGGCATCGATGACCGCGCCCATGAAATTCGTGAAGTCGGAAACATCGCCCATCTTGATGCTCTCGACCTGCGCCACGAGGGCATCCTTGACCTTGGGCCAGAGATTCGACGGCACGTAGACGCGGCTGGCGGCGCTGCATTTCTGGCCCTGGTATTCGAAGGAACCACGCACGATGGCGGTGACCAGCGCCGCCACATCCGCGCTGGGATGCGCCAGGATGAAATCCTTCCCGCCGGTTTCACCCACGATGCGTGGATAGCCCTTGTAGTGGGCCATGTTGGCGCCCACGTGCTTCCACATGCTGTTGAAGACCCCCGTGGAGCCCGTGAAGTGGATGCCCGCCAGATGGCTGTCTGCCAGCACGGGATCGCCGATATCGCGGCCCGAGCCATAGACCAGGTTGATGACGCCATCCGGAAGGCCCGCGGCCTTCAGAATTTCCATGATGAAGTGGGCGCTGTAGACCGAGGTAGAGGCGGGCTTCCAGATAACCGTGTTGCCGCACAGCGCCGGCGCTGTGGGCAGGTTGCCGGCGATGGACGTGAAGTTGAAGGGCGTCACCGCGAAGACGAAGCCTTCCAGCGGGCGATGCTCCAAACGATTCCACATACCGGCTTGAGAATCCGGCTGCTCCTTCAAAAGCTGTTCGTAGTAGGCGACGTTGAAACGAAAGAAATCGATGAGTTCACAAGCCGCATCGATCTCCGCCTGATGGCAGGTCTTGCTTTGGCCCAACATGGTCGCGGCGTTGAGTGTGTCGCGGTAGGGCCCTGCCAGCAAATCCGCGGCTTTGAGGAAGATCGCGGCGCGCGCTTCCCAGGGCATCGCCGCCCATTCCTTGTGGGCGTGCATCGCGGCATGGATGGCCAATTTTACTTCCGCCGGACCCCCTTGATGGAAGGCTCCGAGCACGTGCTGGTGGTCATGCGGCATGACCGCCGTGCCCCTTTTGTCGGTGTGGATGGGATGCCCGTTGATGATCATGGGCAGATCGAGCTTCTTGGAACTTAAATCCTTCAGCTTGGCCTGGAGGCTGGCCCGCTCTGGCGTCCCCGGCGCGTAGGATTTCACCGGCTCGTTGATGGGCGTAGGGACTTTGAAAAGGCCGAGGGACATGGGGACTCCGGGTGAAGCTTCATTGTAAGTTGGGAAGCGCCGGACCGAAGTCTCATACCGGGGCGTTCAAAAAGAAAGAAATTCACCGCCAAGGCGCCAAGAAAAACAAACCATGGAACTCTTCCCGACTTGCATCAATCTGGCATATCGGCCTCTGGATTCCTTGTGCGGAGCGGGTGCCTGACTGCTTTCTTGGCGGTTTGGCGGTGAATCCTTTTTTACATGACTGAAAGCGATTCGGTATCAAGGGCGCGCGAGCGGGATCATCCCTGGTATTCCGGGCGCAGCCACCGCACGCGGCCCTTCGCCTCTTCCTCCCGGCGCTCGGTGTTGAGCGCCACCAGGCGCTCGAGGATGGCGGCGTCGGGAAGGTCCGCGTGCCAGCCGTAGGCGCTAGACACGGCTCGATCGAGCTTGTCGTGAATCTCTTTCAG